>CAVDMZ010000173.1:1102-2026 GCA_963610115.1 Duodenibacillus sp. | reverse complement strand
TGCTTGTCTTTGCTGGGGCAGAGCACGGTTTTTGCGGCTCCGGCGTGGCAAACATCCAAACAACCGCATACCTTGGCCGAGTACCAGCAGCGCGCCAAAGCAGAAATCAAAAAATCCCCGTGGCTTGCACGCGAAGGGAAATACATTTTGGGTGCCGGCGGGGCGGTGGTGGCCGGGTTTATTTTGCAGGGGGTTTATTATCGGTACAAAATGAAGAAGATGAACCAAGAATATGCCGCCCAATTAGACAAGAGCCATAAATATTACAGCGGTAAGCTGGCCGAGCAAGAGAGCCAAAGGAAGCTCAAAGAATTTAAGCGCAGTCTTAGCCAATCGGGGAGTTATTTGGACGAATTGGACGAAGTAACGGCTGCTTTGCGACGGGAAATGTGGGCTGACAAGGATAGAATAGAGCTTTTGCAAGAGGATATTGCCAAGTTAGAAGCAGCCAATAAGCAATTGAAAAAAGAGCGTGTTTACCTTGGTGATAAAGCCAACGGCTGGCAGAAAGCGGCTGAAATACGCCAAGGCCGCATACAGGCGCTGAAAGAGGAGCTGGTGCGGTTAAACAAGGAGTATGAGTTAAGTGAGTTTCGCTACTTTTTTTTGACTTCTACCCAATCGGAAAAATGGGGCGGCCGGTTGGATTCGTATGTTAAAATTTTTGACTCTTCCGTGCCGGAAGCGGAGCGCTTGGCTCTGCGTGCGCAACTGGCCCAAGAGCCGTGGCTGCTGCAAGCTACTAAGTCGCAACAGAAGGATTTTTTGCGGATTATAGACCGCGCGTCTAATATGGCGGTCCATGCTTCCAAGACAAGTGCGGAGCCTTATATGCACGCTATGATCCGCATGTTTCTGGACAAAGAATTGCCGATTTATGAGCGGTTGGCCGGTTTGTGCGGCCGGGTGTTCACTTCTAAGAAT
>CAVDMZ010000173.1:0-1092 GCA_963610115.1 Duodenibacillus sp. | reverse complement strand
ATTGTGGCGCTAGGGGCGACGGCGCAGACGGCTTCGGCGCAGAAAATGGCCGACCGTGTGAATAGAAACTTTGACTTGTTCCTCAACGCTACTCCGCAAGAGTTGGCTGAAATGGAGAAAGATGAAGGAGTAGTTAAAGTGTGCGTGCAAGGGGCCGAAGTATTGCACCAGATGAGCCTGCTGGACAGAGAGGAACAGGAGATCCTTTCCCAAGCTTGGCGTGCCGGGGGTGTGCAAAAGACTTCCCGCCCCAGTCAAGCCCAGCTGGCCCGCTAAAAAATAAACCTCTTATAATACAAACCCCCCGGCTCCAAACCGGGGGTTTTGTATTGATGTCTATAACGCTTATTTTTCTACCCGCATTCGCTGCGCCAGCGGTACAAAGGTCTTGGGCTGGGCGGGTGCATAGGGTGTGCCAAAAGGCATTTGCGCCAGCAGCTTCCATCCGGCCGGAATGTGGAAACGCTCCGCCACGGCCGCGTCTATTAGCGGGTTGTAATGCTGCAGGGAGGCACCGATGCCCGCCTCGGCCAAGGCCGTCCACACGGCAAATTGCAGCATGCCGTTGGCTTGTTGTGCCCATTGCGGGAAATGCTCCCGGTAGAGTGGGAATTTTTCTTGGAAACTTTGTACCACCGTTTCGTCGTCAAAATACAATATAGTGCCATAGGCCGCGGCAAAGGAGTTGAGTTTTTCCTCCGTCGGTGCAAAGTTTTCCGCAGGAACGACTTTTTGCAAAGCCTCTTTGACCAGTTGCCACAGCTGCTCATGGGCTGCTTTTTCCAATAAAACCACCCGCGCGCTTTGGCTGTTAAAGGCCGAGGGCGTTTGCTTGACGCAATCTTCTATGATTTTGACTACCTCTGATTGCGAAATGGGCAGCTGGTCTGCCAAACTGTAGCGTGAACGGCGCCGCCGCATTAGTTCTGTAAAAACCATAATTCCCCCTTTGTTGCTTGGATGTAGCTATTATAATAAAACCGCGGCGCGTGGGCCAGTGCAGCTTTGGGTTAGATGGGGGGGATAATAAGGGGGAGCAAACTCGCATAAGGCTGCGGCTTTCTCGTCCTAACGCCACGCAAAGCAGTTTGC
>CAVDMZ010000172.1:0-2066 GCA_963610115.1 Duodenibacillus sp. | reverse complement strand
CGCAAGGTCTCCAAGGTGCGGGTCATATTTTTACGGTTAGTGTCGGCCGCGGCAAGAATAAAGTAAAAATCTTTATTGGAAATTTCCGTATAACGCGCCACCGTGCGGTCAATAAAGGTTTTCAGCTGGCCGTTGCAGGAATAAAAATATACCGGAGTTCCCAACACAATGACGTCCGCCTGCACCATTTTGTCCAGCAGCGGGGGCATGTCGTCCTTCTGCACGCAGTGGTGGGTGGTGTTGCACGTGCCGCACCCCAAGCAGAAATTGATTTTCTTTTCCTGCAAACGTACTTTTTCCACCTGATGTCCGGCCGCGGCCGCTCCGGCAGCGAATTGGTCGCACAACAAGTCAGAATTGCCGCCCTTTCTGGGGCTGGCGGAGATAATCAATACATTTTTCTTCATTTGGTTTTCCTCTTTTGTAAAAGTTGTTTTTCGCAAGAGACGATTTTATCGTCGTACACTTCAATTTTATGGTCCAAGCGTTTGAGCGTGGCCTGCAACTGCTCTATGTGCCTGGCCAACCGTGCCCGCTCATCAATAAGCAGCTGCTTGCGCTTGAGCAAGGTGCGGCTGCCCTTTTGATATAAGCTGACGTATTCCTTAAGCGTATCTATGGACAGCCCCGCCCCGCGCATACACTTAATAAACTCCACCCAGCCGCAGTCTTGCTCTGTATAATCGCGCAAGCCGCTTTCGGTGCGGTGTACGGGGGGGATGAGGCCCTCTTTTTCATAGTAGCGCAGCGTGTCTATGCTCACGCCGTAACGTTTGCTGACTTGGGAAATATTCATAACTCCTCCTGTATATAAATTGTAATCCCTAGAGTTAACTTTAGGTCAAGCCTTGTGTTTTAAGCCCGTTTTTTCCCTCTGAAGCAAAAGCGCAGACCCCCAAATATTGGAGTTAACTCCAGCTCTAATTTTATTGTACTTTTTTCAAAGGACCTACAAAAATATAGGTATTATGGTCCTCTCTTTTAGGCCTTAGGACCCTAGCGGCCAATGTTGATAAATTTTATAATACAATAGTAAGGAGGATATTCCATGAACAAAATCTTAGCTTTCCTCTTAGTGGCACTACTCTCCAGCGCGCTAGCCTTGCCGGCTCACGCCGCAGCCGTTTTTTATGCTGACGGGGATAATATCGTTGCCGTGATAACCCCTGTGCCGGAGGACAAAAAAACGCAATTTGATCTACGCCAAGAACACTTGTCTGCTTGGGTAAAGGATGTCAACTATCACACTAGGGTAGGATTGACCGAGCGGGACCGCCGCCCCTTGGTAACGGTTTTAAATTTAATTACCTTGGGATTAAGCAGTATGTTTATGGATCAGCTGACGTATGGTATTTCCACCCGGGTGGTAACGATTATGTCCGACGAAATTGATCACCTAAAGACGGAAGGAACACACGAGTATGTGGCTAAGGGGTTGCCACGTTTGGCGGTGGAGGAACTCTACGATAGAATCAAAGAAAAGCCTTTTTTATTGCTGTTAGTCGGCAGTGAAGAATATGAAGAACTTTGCCGTCTGCACCCCAAAGTGAAAGAGTTATTTGAAAATATGTATATATTCTTTCACAATCGTGCCATTGTGTTGGGAGAGGATTTTAATAAAAACATTCCGGAAATTGAACGCATTTCCCGCGACGGAAAAGGAGATCCTTTCCGCACTTGGAATTTGTTGGCCCAATACACGCTGCGCCAACAGGAAACTGCCAAATTGGAAAAACGCGCCTTACAGGATTTAGCTTACTATTTTGACAAACTCCACGATGAATTGCGTGTAGAAGAGGAAGTGCGCCGCCAACTGCGCAGAAAAGGACTGTTGCCTTCTAAATGTGCCATGCGCCGCATGAGACGCAAACCTACCATCCGTCAGCGCGCCCGGCAAATTATTCAAGATACGCCGGATAGCTTGCTCTATATAAAATATATGGAAGATTAAAAATAATTCTTCTCTGCCCCGCTCCAAAGGCGGGGTTTCTTATGTAAAAACACCCCTTGCACAAGGAACGAAAAAATATTAAATTATGGATAAGCCCGGGCCACCGCCCGGCGCA
>CAVDMZ010000171.1:0-2093 GCA_963610115.1 Duodenibacillus sp. | reverse complement strand
TTGCAACACAAAGGCATACAAGCGGTGATCGGGCAAATGGTTATAGTCGCCCATCATAAACCGGACCACTCCATCTACAAAGGGAGTCCCCTTCAAATTGGCATAATGCTCCCGCAACAGTTCTTCGGTGGCGCAAACAACCTTAGCCCCCGCAATTTCCAGCCCCAAGGCCTCCAAGCGGGAGAGAATAACCCCCGTCAGCCGTTTTTCAATGGCGTCGGGTTTGATTAAAATGAGAGTTTGTTCCATACGCATATTATACCTAAAAAACAGCCCGCGTACCCGCGCTTTAAGGCAGGCATATGATATAATAAAGAAAATAAAGCGAGGTATCCCCCTATGGCAGACGAAAAAACAATTAAATTTGGCGTTATCGGCGCCGGAAAAATCGGCACGTTCCACACGCGCACCTTGGCAAAAATGAAAGGCGTAACCCTGGTGGGCGTATGCGACCCGGATTTGATGCGGGCCCAAAAACTAGCTTGGGAATACAACGCAACCCCTTATTCCAAAATGGAAGAATTAGTCGGCCAAATAGAGGCCGTTATCATTGCCGCCCCCACGCCGCTGCACCACGAAATCGGTATGTATTGCTTGGAGCACGGGGTGCATACTTTGGTGGAAAAACCCATTGCTGTTACCTTGGACCAGGCGCGCGACCTCATCCGCACCGCCAAGCAGCACAATTTGGTTTTGCAGGTGGGGCACGTAGAACGTTTCAACCCGGCGGTGGTGGAAGCGGTCAAATATGTTGAAAACCCCAAATTTATTACCATGAACCGTTTGGGGCCTTATGACCCGCGCATGAAGCACATCGGCGTAGTGCTGGATTTGATGATCCACGATATTGATTTACTGCTGAGCTTGGTCAACAGCGAGGTGGAAAGCATAGATGCCACGGGGCTGAGTGTGTTTTCCCAATACGAAGACATTGCCAATGTGCGGGTGCGCTTTGCCAATGGAGCCTTGGCCGATTTGACCGCCAGCCGCGCCAGCTTTGAACGGGCCCGTTTCATGCACTTGTTCCAGCAGGACAGCTACCTGTCGGTGGATTTCATGAATGCCCGCGTAAAGATTTATAAAAAGGAAAAGCCGGTCATAGACTCTATGCAGGATTTGACCGTTCTGTACCCTCCGGTGCAAAAACAGCTGCCCATTACGGCGGAAATTTTGCACTTTATGGATTGTATCCGCACCCACAAGACCCCGGCCCCCAGCGGCGAAAAGGGCAGCAAAGCCTTGGAACTAGCCTTAAAGATTACGGACCAAATCAACCGCTTTGATATTCCCAAAACGGAGCACCTGCATACCCCCAAACCGTTGCAAATGATGCACGATGTAGCCAAGGCGGCCCAAATCGTTTGGGATGAAACCTTGGGCCAATTTAAACAGGATAAATAATTATGCCCACCATTACCCCTTTGCAAAAGAATATTTTAATCGTCGCGGGGGACGTCTCCGGCGATTTGCACGCCAGCGGCCTCCTGCGCGAGCTAAAAGCCGCCGACCCGGACCTTCACATTACCGCCATCGGCGGGCCGCTCATGCAAAAACAGGCCGACACCTTTTTGTACGATTTGGCGTCCCAAGGAGCCAGCGGGTTTATTGAACCGCTTAAAAAAATGCCGCTGTGGATGCGCCTGATGAAGCAAATCCGCACCTATATGGAAACGCAAAACCCGTCTGCGGTCATTGTGGTAGACTTTTACGGGTTTAACCATCAGGTATTGGGTATGGCCGCCCACCGCCACATTCCGGCCTATTATTATGTTACGCCGCAGGTATGGGCCAGCCGCCAATACCGCGCCAAACAGTTGGCGCACCTGACTAAAAAGATGTTCGTCATTTATCCGTTTGAAACGGATTTTCACAAAAAATTCGGCGGCAAGGCGGTTTTCTTGGGCAACCCGCTTTTAGACATTATGCCCGCTCCGCTCCCGTACCGCACCGAAACGGGCGACGTAAAAAACAAAGCCTGGAAACTGGGCCTGCTGCCCGGCAGCCGCCAAGGCGAAATCAGCCGCTTGGCACCCGTGTTTTATCAGGCGTTTAAGCAGGTGCTCAAGGAATTTCCCCATACGCAGGCCTATTTG
>CAVDMZ010000170.1:0-2100 GCA_963610115.1 Duodenibacillus sp. | reverse complement strand
CCTTTTGGGCGCTGCAAGGCCAACGGCATGACGCGCATAAATTTATCCCCGAGGTGCTTAAAAAAGGCGCGCGCGTGATTATCGGGCAAAAGGGGAAAATCCCTTTTATCGCCGATGAGACCGTGGCGGTTTTGGAGGTGGACGACACCTTAAAGGCCCTGCAGGCTGTGGCCAAATACCACCGCTTAAACAGCACGCTCAAGGTGGCCGCCATTACCGGCTCTAACGGCAAAAGCACCACCAAACAAATGCTCAAGTCCATTTGCGAGCAAGCCGGAGAAACCTTGGCCAATATGGGCAATTTTAACAACCAGTTCGGGGTGCCGTTTTCCTTGTTGGAAATCCAGCCTAAGCACAAATACGGCGTGTTTGAGCTGGGAGCCTCCCATCCCGGGGACATTGCCGAAACGGCCCGCTTGGCCGAGCCGGATGTGGCGGTGCTGACCAATGTGTCTGCGGCGCATTTGGAGTTTTTCAAGGATTTGGAAACGGTGTATCAAACCAAGACGGAAATTGTGGATTGCTTAGCCCCCGGCGGTACCTTGGTGTACAACTGCGATGATGAGTGGTTGGCGCGGTTGGGCGCATACAAGGGCAAGGCCATTTCGTTTGGGTTTTCCCCGCGGGCGGATTTGCACATTTTGGAAACGGAAAACTTTTCCTTTACCTATAAAGACACGGCCTATATGTTGGAGTTGCCTCTGCTGCGCCACGACAAATTAAACGCCGCCGCCGCGTGCGCCGCCGCCGTGGCGCTGGGTATTTTTATGGACGATATTAAAAAGGGCCTGCAGCATTACACGCCCATGCCCATGCGGTTGGAGCGTATGCCGCGCGGGAGGACGGAATTTATTTTAGATTGTTACAATGCCAATCCCGCCAGTATGAAGAACGCCTTGGAAATTTTAGGCAAAGAAACGCTCCTGCCCCGCATAGCCGTATTGGGGGATATGAAGGAACTGGGCGAAAGCTCCAAAGAGCTGCACCGCCAAGTGGCGCGCTGGCTGCTGGACAATCAAATAGAGTATGCCTTTTTGGCCGGGAAAGAAATGCAAGCCGCCGCAGACGCTTTGGCCGGATCTGCCGTACATTTGTTCTATGGGAAGGACCCGCACCAATGGACGGCGCAACTGAAAGATTTACTGCAAAAGCGCGGGGGAACTTGCCTGCTCAAGGCCTCGCGCGGGATGCACTTTGAAACCTTACTCAAGGAGATATAAACTATGCTGTATTACCTCTCGTTGTTTAAAGATGATTTGAGCTTTTTGAATATCTTTAATTATTTAACTTTCCGCACCGGCGGCGCGATTGTAACGGCGTTTTTTCTTTCGCTGCTGCTGGGGCCGGGGCTGGTATCTAAATTGCGCAGTTACAAAATCCAGCAAATTGAACGCCAGTATGGTCCGGCCTCGCATTTGGCTAAAAACGGCACGCCGACCATGGGCGGCTTGCTGATTTTGGTTACTTTGCTGGCCAGTGTTCTTTTGTGGGCGCGGCTGGACAGCGCTTACATCGGGCTGATGATCTTTACCACCGTTTGCTTGGCCTTTGCCGGAATTTTGGATGATTACACCAAACTGGTCAAACGAAACCCGGAGGGGATTTCTTCTTCCGTTAAATTGGCCATTCAGCTGGTAACGGCCGTGGTGGTGGTGGGCTATTTGGCTTTAAATCCGCCCAACGGGCAGTATGCCACCTCGCTGATTATCCCATATATGAGCAAGACTTTTATCCATTTGTCGGTGTTTTATTTTGCTTTTTCTATGCTGGTGATTGTGGGGGCCTCCAATGCCACCAATTTGACCGACGGATTAGACGGCTTGGCCTGCGGCTGTATGGTGTTTGCCGCCGTAACTTACGGCGTGCTGGCCTATCTGGCGGGGAATGTGCAGTTTGCTGATTATTTAAAAATCATCTATGTGCCCGGCGCGGGGGAAATCACCGTGTTCTTGGGGGCCTTGGTGGGGGCGTGCCTGGGCTTTTTGTGGTTTAATGCCTATCCGGCCAGCGTGTTTATGGGGGATACCAGCTCCCTCTTTTTGGGCGGTGTGCTGGGCACGGCGGCTTTGATTGTCAAGCAAGAACTGCTCCTGCCGATTG
>CAVDMZ010000169.1:0-2123 GCA_963610115.1 Duodenibacillus sp. | reverse complement strand
TGAGATTTTTGTACACCGGCGACGAGAGGACAATGTCCCCCAGCGACGACAGGCGCACCACTAAAATTTTAGGTTGTTTTTCGTTCATAGGTTTTCACCGCTTCCATAATTTTGAGGGTAGCCCCTTTAAAACCCAGGGCCGTTTGCCGTGCTTTGGCGGACATATTTTCCAAGGCCGCCGCGTCCTTTAACAAACGCAGCACGGTTTGTTTCAAATTTTGCGCATTCACAAGCACCCCGCCCCCGCCGGCCAGCAAGGCATGGGCGGTGTCAGGCGTATTGTAAAAGCTCCTTCCAAACAAAACGGTTTTGCCCAAAATAGCGGGCTCCAGCAAATTGTGCGCGCCGCGCGGCGCAATACTGCCCCCCACAAACGCCAAGGACGCACAGGCATATAAGGATTGCAAAAATCCCATGGTGTCGGCGCACAACAGCACACAATTTTGGGGCCGTTTTTCCTCGCTCAATAGGGCATAGGCCAACGGCTGGCGGGCGAGCCGCTGTTTAATCTCCTCTCTGCGTTCCAAGTGGCGGGGCGCAAAAATAACCTTTATGCCCTCTTGGGCCCATGCCTTCGCCGCCGACAAAATCAGTTCCTCCTCTTCCGGGTGGGTACTGCCGCAAACCAAAACGGGGGCTTGGCTCCAGCCTAATTTTTTAAGTAAGGCCCGCGCCTCTTTAAGACGGGCGGGCTGGTCGCTGAGGGTATCGTACTTTACATTGCCGCACACGCACAGGCGCTCTGCGGGCAAGCCCAAACTTTGGTAACGCCGGGCGGCGTCTGCGTCCTGCAGGCAAGCCAAGGCCACTTGGCCAAAGAGCTGTTTAAACAGGGGCCCGGCCCATTGGTAGGCACGGGTGCTCCTTTGGGAAATGCGGGCATTGAGCAGCATCACGGGCACGCCGGCTTTTTCGGCCGCGGCCAACATATTGGGCCAAATCTCCCGCTCTATCACCAGCAGGCGGTAGGGACGGGCCACTTGAATAAAACGGCGGACAAAGGGATAAAAATCCAGCGGAGCCAACAGGGCGCGCCGGATGAGGGGGTTCTTTTCCGCCTCGGCCTTGCCGGCGGCGGTGCTGGTGGTCAGCAGAATGTCTTTATGGTAGAAGGCCTGAAGCTCCTTAAGCAGTCCAGCGACGGATTTGACTTCCCCCACGCTGGCGCAATGCACCCACAACGCGTCCGTCGGCACGGAAGAGGCGTCCTCCAGTGCAAAGCGTTCCTTGAGCTCTTGTTTGAGCGTTTTAAGCACGCGGCGGCGGGGTGAAAAGACAAAACCCAAAACAACCCCCAACGCGGCAAACGGAAAAGCCAAATTCGTTAAAAACAGCAAAAAATTGCCCATATACTTTATTATATTAATTTTAAACCGAAGAAAATGGGGTTTTGCGCAGAATAGGGAAGCGCAAAAAGTGGCAGGGGGAGTGCAGCGGCAAGAGACAAGAGCATTAAGGCAATTGATAGAAATTGTTGGTGGCAGAAGGATTGCCAGGAACGCCGCCCAAACTTTTACATACGGCATTTCCTACAGAGCTGTCCGGCAAGGCCACACACCAACGCAGCGAGCTATGGGGGTAAGCGCGATATACCAAATAGGTCCCATGCCAATTCAATCTACATTGGCTCATAATCTGTTTTCCATCCAAATCGTTTCCGGGGGTACCGTCGTTGAGTGAGCAAGAAAAATCCTTGCCGACACAGATCATCCCAGAAGGAGTACAGGGAAAATCCACCCCCAGATCCGTAAAGGTAAGCGTATGGGTGCCATTGGCCAAATAGTATACTTGCTGAGCACGGCGCAGGCTTTCGGCCAAGGTAATCAACTGGGTATAGCGCGCCTTAAACACCGCCACACGATACTGTGGCAAGGCAATGGCAGATAATATGCCAATAATGAGAACAACAACTAATAATTCAATCAACGTAAAGCCACCTAATCGGCCCGTAGAACGATTTTTCATATCCCCCTTCCTTTTTGATAAATTTTGCCCATATGTAAAATTTATCAAAAAAAAAACATTAGGCAAGTGTTTTAAATCGGGGTGCCAACTTCTACGACGAAAAAACAAAAAATATAAATTGGGGGCATGCTGAGTTGTCTCTGCTCAGCATCTTCCAT
>CAVDMZ010000168.1:0-2136 GCA_963610115.1 Duodenibacillus sp. | reverse complement strand
GCCGACGACCACCGCCAGCACGTCGGCCCATTCCACCCGCACGGGTACTTTGGTCAAGTAATAAATATCGCCGGGCAATTCCACAATGTGAAAGGTGGCAATGACCCAGCAGAGCACAAAGGCAAGCCCCACCCCCAGCGCAATACCGACGGTGGCAGTGCCCATAGCTTCCCACATAAAAATGCCGCGTATCATCTTGGGGCTGGCCCCCAAGGCGCGCATAATGCCGATGTCGCGCAGTTTTTCGGTCCCCAGCAAAATCAGATTGGAAGCAATGTTGAGCGAAGCTACGGCAATAATCAAAAAGAGAATGATAAACATGACGGCCTTTTCCAGTTTGAGCGCGGCATAGAGCGTGCTGTTCATTTGGGCGAAGGTACGCACCGCGTAGCCGTAACCCACCGCCTCTTGGATTTGCGGCACGACGGCCTCAGCCCGGTTCATATCCTTGAGCTTCACCGCCAGGCCCGTAATGCCTTGTTTCAGGCCCAAAAAGTCGCTGGCGTCGGCCAACGGCGCGTAGGCGATGCTGTTGTCAAATTCATAATACCCCGTGCGCAACAGCCCGCTGACGCGAAAGCGCTTCATCTTGGGGAACATTCCGGCCCCGGTGGAAATGGACTGCGGCGAGACGAGCACCACCTCGTCCCCCACAAAAGCGTTTAGATTTTCGGCCAGCTCTGTGCCCAGTACCAGCGGCGCGGGGGCATCCTCTCCCCAATCCGCCGGAGCGGTAAAGGATCCCTCGGTCAGCGAGGAATTTAAATTGTTGATGTTTTTTTCCTGCTCGGGGTCCAGCCCGCGCAGGATGACGCCCAAGCTCTGCCCGCGGTGGGTGATAATGGCTTGTCCGTAAACATTGGGGGCCACGCCGACTACATCGGGGAGCGCCTTGACTTTTTCCAATTTTTCGGGGTAAACCTCAGCGGCCATACGGCCAAAAATGAGAATGTGGCTTTGCGCGCCGATGATTTTTTGTTTGATGTCATTTTGAAAGCCGTTCATCACAGACAGCGTGGTAATCAGTGCGGCCACCCCGACGCTCACGCCTGCCACGCCGATGAGCGTGGTAATCAGTGCAAAGAGCCCCTTGCGCTTGAGCATGTAGCGGGTGGCGACGAAACGTTCAAATTTCATAGAAGTATTTTACCTTATTTTAAGAAAGGGTGCAGAATTTTGCGGAATGGAGGTTGCTCCTCATGCCGTCCTTGCCGGAGGGTACGGCGCGTAGGGGGCGGCCCGCAGGGTTGGGAGATGACGGCGTTTGATAAACGGCGAACGGCGAAAGCGGTTGAGATCCCCGATAGAGACACTCGGGGATGACGACATTTTGTGAACGGCGTGTCCCGTCCGCTTCGTCATTTCCGCGCGGGTGGCCTGCAAGGGCCCGGGGCTGTTCCGTCCATACAGTCATTGCTGAAAGTGGGTCGGCGCGCAGGGGGCGGCAGTTCCAGCCCGTCTATGCCGTCATTCCCGAGTGTCGTAATCGGGAATCTCAGCCTTATTGTTGTTTGCCGTTTATTTTTGTTTTCTCGTCGTAGAAGTGGGCTCCCTGTTTTAAAACACTTGACCAATGTTTTTTTTTTGGTAAATTTTAGTTGTAAGTAAAATTTAGGGAAAAAGGAGCCCTTTTATGAAAAACCGTTGTGCGGGCCGTTTAGGCCGTCTATTTAGTGCCGTCATCCCCGAGCGTTTCTATCGGGGATCTCAACCTTATGAGAAAACGACGAGATTCCCGATTACAGCTTTCGGGAATGACGTAAGGAATAGGTGTTTGCGCGGCTTTACGCTGATTGAGTTGTTGGTCGTGGTCCTTATCATCGGCATACTTTCTGCCATTGCGTTGCCACAGTATGAAAAAGCAGTCGGCAAGGCATCCGCTGCGCAGTTGTTAGTAGCATTGAATGCGTACGATAGGGCGTGTGCGGAATATGAATTGGCTACTGGGGGTAATGATGGGGGCGATTGGATAGAGTTTGCAGGAACAAAGGCTGTAGTGGAAAATATTTACCCGCCAGTTGGCAGCTACATGGACAACATTGGAAATAAATTTAAAGTGGTTTATTCTTGGGATCCTAGTACCGGTCAAAAAATGGTCTACGTTTATGACACAAAAAGTAAATCAACCTTGGGTTG
>CAVDMZ010000167.1:0-2192 GCA_963610115.1 Duodenibacillus sp. | reverse complement strand
GGGCCGTTTAGGCCGTTTGTTTAATGCCGCCGCCCTTTCGGGCAATGACGCGAGGAGAGGACAGTTACGCGGCTTCACGCTGATTGAACTGCTCGTTGTTGTTCTCATTATCGGAATATTATCTGCTATTGCCCTGCCGCAGTATCAATACGCCGTGGTTCGGGCACGGCTGTCGGAGGCGTTTATCTTAGGCAGGCACCTCAAGGACGCGGAGGAGGTCTACCGTTTGGCCAATGGGACTTACACGAGCTCCTTTGAAGATTTAGGGGTACAGATTCCCTCGGGATATTGGACCGGGGTTGGAAATCAAAACCTGCCAATTTGGCAGAATAAATATTTTTACATTAGCCTTTTGGAAGATTTGGATCATGTCTTGGTTATATATAAGGGAGGGGAAGCTCCCTTGGCCTTGAGTTTTAGATTAGACAGCCTGGGCGGAAAGAATTATTGCGAATCTTATGCCGATAACAACTATGTGGCCGACCGCTTGTGTAAAAGTTTGGGGGGCACGAGCTGGCGGGTAGGATGTGGTGGCAACTGCCGTGTTTGGGAAATTCCCTAATCCTAAAAACCCCGCACCGAAAAGTGCGGGGCTTTGCTTTAAACCGTTTATTTAATAATGCAGTTGACCAGTTTGTAGGGTTTGGGTTTAGCGGCGGTAATTTTGACGCCTTGCGCAAACAGTTCCGCCCCGGCTTCCAAGCGTTTTTTGTCCGAGGCGTAGAGCGTGGCGATGACGTCCCCTTTTTTCACGGCGTCGCCTGCTTTTTTGTGCAGCCAAATGCCTGCGCCGTAGTCAATGGGGTCTTCCATAGTGTTGCGTCCGGCGCCCAGCAGCACGCCCGCGCGGCCGGTCAGCTTGGCGTCAATGAAGCCCACATAACCTTTTTTGTCGGCCTTAAAGTCTAACTGCAGTTTGGCGTTTTTGAGGAATTTTTCCGGCGTGTCCACCACGGCCGGGTTCCCGCCCTGCCATTTAACCATTTCGCGGAATTTTTTGAGCGCGCTGCCGTCGGCGATAAAGCCTTCCAGCCGCTGGCGGGCTTTCTTTAAATCTTTTTCACGTCCGCTGATGACCAGCATATGCGCGCCTGTTTCAAGGACGGCCTCGTAATAATCCGGCGCGAGGGCTTTGTTGCCTTTTAAAATTTCAATGGCCTGATACATTTCATTGGCATTGCCCACGGCACGGCCCAGCGGCTGGTCCATATAGGTAATCAGCGCGCGGCAGTTGAGCCCCAGCAGCTTGGCAGTGTTGACGAGGGACTTGGCCAATTTTTTGCTGTCTTGCAGTTTTTGCATAAACGCGCCTGATCCGTACTTTACGTCCATGAGCAGGCTGTCCACCCCCTCAGCGTATTTTTTGGACAAAATGCTGGCCACAATCAGCGGGCGGCTTTCCACCGTGCCCGTTGCATCGCGCAGGGAATAGAGCTTACGGTCGGCGGGGGCCAAGTCTTTGGTTTGGCCGAACATGCACACGCCCAGCTTTTGGATTTGGCGGTGAATGAGTTTGGCGGGAATGCGGATTTCAAAATTTTTAATAGATTCCAGCTTGTCCAAGGTACCGCCCGTATGGCCCAAGCCGCGGCCCGACATCATCGGCACCGCCACGCCTGCGCACGCCACCAGCGGCGCCAACGGCAAGGAAACCCCGTCCCCCACGCCCCCCGTGGAATGTTTGTCCACCTTGGGGATTTTAATTTCCGAAAAGTCCAACCGCGCGCCCGAGTGAGCCATGGCTTTGGTCAGCAAGGCGGTTTCTTTGTCAGAAAGAGGATTTAAAAAGCAAGCCATTAAAAAAGCCGACAGCTGATAATCCGGGACGGTGCCCTTGGCTGCGGCTTGCGCGACGAAATCAAATTCTGCGGCATTGAGTGTATGTCCATTTCTTTTTTTGATGATTACGTCAATCATTCTCATAGTAACGGCCTCCTTCACCCTAGGGGGTGGACTTTTAGCATAGCATATTGCGTGCCCTTTGAGAAGTCCCACCGGCCGGGCCCGCGGGGAAAATGGAAGATGCTGAGCAACAACTCCTCAAGCACGACACTGATTTTGATGAACGGCGAAACGGCACAACGGCACAACAGCGAAAGCGGTTGAGATCCCCGATAGAAACAGTCGGGGATGACGACACTTTATAACGGCGTGTCCTATCCATGCCGTCATTCCCGAGGGTTGTAATCGGG
>CAVDMZ010000166.1:0-2216 GCA_963610115.1 Duodenibacillus sp. | reverse complement strand
GCAACGGCCACTACTGGAAAAATGGAAGATCCTGAACAAAAACTTTTCAGGATGACCTTATGAAATAAGACTTAAAAGCAGATTTCTTTATACAAATCTTTCCAAAAGGGATTTTGCTTCTCTACCAACCGCTTCTTCCAATCTCTATGCCAAGTCTTCAACTGTTTTTCCCTTTCAATAGCATAGACTACATCATCAAATTGCTCATAGTAAACTAATTGGTCTGTTTGGTATTCTTTAGAAAAGCCTTCCTGCATTTGTTGTTTATGCTCGTAAACCCGACGGACCAAATTATTGGTTATGCCGACATACAACACCTTTCGTGTCTTGTTCGTAAGCATGTAAACAAAATACATAAATATAGAGCTATTTCTCCACGTCGTCTGCCACTTCGCGGTAAACGGCAAAGGATCCGCGGCGGCCGTCCTTGACCCAGTACAGCGCGCGGTCGGCCTTTTCAAATAATTCCGCCGCGTTTTGCCCGTCTTGCGGGAAAGAAGAAATCCCTTGGCTGATGCTCAGCGGCACCTTTTTCCCGTCGGTGTAACGGTCCGGGATAGTAATGGCGTTAATGCGGTCCTTGAGGCGCTTGGCAATGATTTTGGCTTCTTCATCGTTGGTGCGCGGCAACATAATCACCATTTCGTCCCCGCCGTAGCGGCACGGAAAATCCGTCTGGCGCAGGCTGGTGCGGATCACGCGGCTGACCTCTTTAAGCGCCCAATCGCCGATTTGGTGGCCGTAAGTGTCATTGATTTGTTTAAACAGGTCAATATCCAGCACAATGACCGACATAATTAGGTCAAAGCGTTTGGAGCGGTAAATTTCTTCGGCGAATTTTTCGTTGAAAAAACGACGCACCGGCAGCTTGGTCAGTTCGTCGTAATTAGACAGCTCCTGCACGCGCTCAAACAAGGCGGCGTTATCAATTGCCAAGGCAATTTGGGAGGAGAATTGTTTAAGGGAAATGAAATCCAAATAATCTATGCGCCGGCGGGAAAGCAAATTGTCAAAGGTTAAAAAACCCACCTTATTGCGCTGCACTTTCAGCGGGATATACACCACATTGTGAATGGTGCGGTAGGCCGCGCCGGAGTTAAAAATTTCGCCCAGCAGCGTGCGTTCGTCCTCGGGCAAGTCTTCGCCGGTTTGGCGCGTCACCTCGCCGGAGATGTCCACGCCCAAAATGGTTTTGATTTTAGTGCCGTCGTAATTGGTTTGATAGAGGCGAACGCGGTCAAAGCGGAAATATTTTTGCACCCCCTGCAAAATCAGCTCCAGCCCGTCGGACAAACGCAGAGAAGAGGCAAACACCGTGGCCAAATCATTGAGCGCAGTGGCCACATTAAGACGCTGGTTTTTGGCTTGGTCAATTTCGGTATTGGTTAAATTGTGTGAAATTTCTGCCGCGACGGCCTTAATCAAATGTTTTTCCGCCGCCGTAAACACGCGGTTTTTGCGCAGCCGCTCCAGGCGCAGTACGCCCACGCTTTCTTTGATAATCGTTTTAATGTCTTCGCCCTGCAGCACCATGCTGGGCCGCTGCCACTTGAGCAGCACATACACCGCGGGATAATTTAAATCCGTTGAATCGGCAATGCCGTCTTGCAGGAGTTTCTTTAAAAAATCCGGCTCATTGAGTACCGAGATGTCCTCCTGCATATCCATACAGTACTCTTTCTTGCACATCATATTTAATGAGAGCAAGGCGCGCTCCTGCTGCCAGTTAAAAAAGTACACCCGGTCCAACTTAAACAAATCCCGCAAAGCCGGCAGCGCGCAGTCCAACAGTTCGCGGCGGTTTTGAAAGGATTGGTTTAATTTTTTGCTAAATTGAAAGAGCGTGAACGCCTCTTTATCAAACATAATTACCCCTCATAGAGCGAAAGCAAATACTGCGTTTCCTTGGCGGCGCGCTCTAACTCTATATCCAAGCTGGCCTGCGTAAAACGCCCCTCCACAATTTGGGTGGCGCTG
Source organism: Duodenibacillus sp. (assembly GCA_963610115.1). Taxonomy (GTDB): domain Bacteria; phylum Elusimicrobiota; class Elusimicrobia; order Elusimicrobiales; family Elusimicrobiaceae; genus Avelusimicrobium. The sequence continues at coordinate 239 of CAVDMZ010000166.1, read as the reverse complement.
ACCGCCAGCACTTTGTTTAAAATTTCTACGACGGTGCCCGTAATGGTAATATTGGGCAGTGTGCGCGCGCTGGCCAATATCGCCGCATAGGTCTTTAACCGCTGTGAGGACGAAAAAATCAGCTGTTCAAAACTCTCCTCAAACGCCGGGAAAACTTCCATATCCGACGCCGTGCGGATTTGGTTGTCCGGCCGGGCGCACCATTTGATAAATTCCAAGGCGGTTTGTTTGTCTTGTCC
>CAVDMZ010000165.1:0-2219 GCA_963610115.1 Duodenibacillus sp. | reverse complement strand
GCGCACCAGCCGGCGGTATTGGGGGAAGTAAAATAAAATTTTTCGCAATTTTTTGCCGTTGCCGGTTCCGTGGCGGCCAAATTAATGGGTCTGCCCTGCACGGAAATGGTTTGCGGATAGGGGTGGTGCGTCCCCCACGGGCCCAGCGTTTGGCTGGAATGTTCCACCGTCATTACTTGCGTTAAATTTTCCGGCACGCGCAATACGGTGTGCGGTGAGCAGTTAAGCAGGCAATGCGGCGTCCAAATAAATGCAAAAGGTTCACTTCCTAAATTTTCCACGCAATAGTGCAGGCGCACCTCGCGGCCGAGCAGGGTCAAATCCCGCGTAAAAAGATAAGGCAGTGCGGGGCTTTGCGTCCAACTTTTCAGGCCCAGCCCGTCGGTATGCAGGGTATGCCGCCAAGGCAAGGCCCACACTTCCCCGTGGTCTGGCACGGGAATGCCCCGGTGTTTGCCCACGGGGTACGGGCAGGCGTCTATGGATGGAAAGACCTCATCAAAGCCACTGCTGTCATAGGCGCTAAAGGCGGCGGCGTACGGCGGGGGGGTTAATTTTTCCAAGGAACTTTGAAACAGAAATTCCCGCCCGCTGTCTTTTTTATACAGGCTGGCTAATTTGCAGCCGTATTGCGGCAAAATAAGCAAGGAAAGCTCTTCATTTTCTATTTTATAAGCGTTTAACCCTTTGTAAGAAACAGATAACATAGGCGGCCCCTCTCTTTATCATAACACTTTCTCTGCGTGAAAAAAAGCCTTTTTTACACGCACAAAAAAGCGCGGCCACCGGGCCGCGCCACAGATTTATTTCTCGCAGAGGCGGGGAAAAGGATAGGGCATAAAGTCTTTCAATTTTTTCTCAAAGACTTTATGGCTGCCGTCCTTTTGTTCTGATACCAGCAGCAACGGGGCCTCCAAGTCCATAAATTCCGTCATCACTTGGCGGCAGGCCCCGCAGGGGGAACCGAAGTCCTCGCCCTCAATCGGGTCGGTGCACACGGCCAAGGCCAGCAGGTTGCGCAACCCCGCGCCTACGGCTTTAAACATGGCGTTGCGCTCGGCGCACACGGTCAGCCCGTAAGAGGAATTTTCAATATTGGTGCCGGTGTAAATCTTTCCGTCCTCACCCAGCACCGCAGCCCCTACTTTGAAATGGGAATACGGCGAGTAGGAGTTCTTTTTTGCCGCCACGGCCGCATCTGCCAAGGCGTTTAAGGTGTCTTTACTGAGTTTGTTGTCCATACTCTTATTTTAACTTTCCGGCGCAAAAAGTCAAGCCTTATGTTTTTGCTACAATAAAAATATGAAAAAAATTCTCTTTTTAATTGGGGTGGCGGTCTGCGTGTATATAGGGGCGTCCCCGGCGAAAACTCCCGTGAAAAATGCCGGGCGCTCGGTGCAGAAAATTGCGGCATTCGGCGACAGCCTGACCTATGGCAAGGGCGCTGCGCGCGGGGAAACTTACCCTGCACAGCTTTCCCGTTTGACCGGACGGGAGGTAATGAATTTCGGCCTCAATGGCGATACGGCCCCGGCGGCCGTACGGCGTTTGGACGAGGTATTGTCCCACGCGCCTGATTTGGTGCTGATAGAATTTGGCGGTAATGATTTTATGCGCTCCGTACCGTTTGGGCAGACCTTGCAAGCGGTGGCAGAGATGATAGAGCGCGTGCAGGCTACGGGTGCAGTGGCGGTGCTGGTGGATACGGGCGGTTATTATGGCATGCGCAAATATTCCAAGGCGTATAAAAAATTGGCGCGGGAAAAGGAAGCGGTTTTTGTGCCCGCTATTTTGGACGGCGTATGGGGGAAAAAGGGACGGATGAGCGACCCTATTCATCCCAATGCGCAAGGTTACCGCTTGGTGGCAGACAAGGTGTATGCGGAAATTAAAAACTATTTGTAAGCGGAAAACTTTAGCCTTATTGTTGTTTGTTTTTTTGCTGTTTATCTTTCCGCCGTTACATAAAATAGGGTCATCCTGAAAAGTTTTTGTTCAGGATCTTCCATATTTCTGGTAGTGGTTGTGGCCTTTATTTAATGAACGGCGGGGAAAATGGAAGGTGCTGAGCAAAGACCCCTCAGCACGACACTAGTTTTTATGAACGGCGAAACGGCACAACAACGAAAGCGGTTGAGATCCCCGAGCCCTGCGGGCCGCAGTTTCGGGGATGACGACGTTTTACAACGGCGTGTCTTATCCACATCGTCATTCCCGAA
>CAVDMZ010000164.1:0-2248 GCA_963610115.1 Duodenibacillus sp. | reverse complement strand
AAAATGGGGCGCACCCGTTTGCCGCTGGCTTGGAGGGAATACTCCATGGCGTCGGTCAAAATTTTGGGCGCATTGGGGATTTTGGCGGTGAATTTGGCTAAATTCTTTTCAATTAATTTGGCGCGTTCCTTGAGGTAAGCGTCAAAGGTTTTCATTTCTTTGGAGCAGCCGGCAAGGGCCGCGCGGCAAGGTTTCTTCATAATCTCCTCTACTGTGGGGTATTTATTCTATTATACATTAATGCGGCGCGCGCGTGGACAAAGCAAAAAGATATAATAAAACTATGGTAAAACTCAACAGACCGCATATTGGTATTTTTGGCAAGATGAACGTGGGAAAAAGTTCCCTGATTAATGCCCTGACCGGACAGGAAAGCGCCGTGGTGGCCCCTGTGCCGGGCACGACGACGGACCCCGTCAAAAAGATTATAGAAATTTTGGGCATCGGCCCGGTAACGCTGATAGATACGGCCGGGTGGGACGACGCCTCGCCGTTGGGGCCCCAGCGCGTAGCCAAGACCCAAGAGGCCTTGCGCCAGTGTGATTTGGCCCTCATTGTTTTTGCCGATGCGTTTGGCCCTTACGAAAAAGAATGGGCCGCCCAATGCCGCGCCCAGCATACGCCGTTTTTCTTTGTACATAACAAAAGCGATTTGTTTGCGGCGGCCGCCCCGGAACTGGAGGGGGCGGAAGTGGTGGAATTTTCTTGCCGAGGCGGCGACACGGCCGACGTGCTGGAGGCCATTATTCGCACCCTGCCGCCCAGTGCCTATGCCCCGGATGATATATTTGGGGGCTTTGTGGGGGAAAATGACGAAGTGGTGCTGGTGATGCCCATAGACGCTTCCGCGCCGCAGGGGCGCATTATCCTGCCGCAGGTGCAGGCGGTGCGCGGGCTGTTGGATGCGCGGGCGGTGGCGGTAGGGCTGCAACCCTCCCAGCTGGCGGGGTGGTTAAAAAAGCACATGCCCAAATTGGTGGTAACCGATTCGCAGGCCTTTGCGCAAGTGAGCGCTTTGGTGCCGCCGCAAGTACCACTGACCAGTTTTAGCATTTTGTTTTCGCGGTTAAAGGGAGATTTTGATTTGTTTTTGCAAGGCACCCCGCAGATAGATAACTTACAGGACGGGGATAAGGTACTGATTTTGGAGTCGTGCTCGCACAGCGTTAACCGGTGCGATGACATCGGCCGCGTGAAGCTTCCGGCGTGGCTGCAAAAAAAGACCGGGAAAAAATTGCATTTTGACGTGCTGGCTAATTTAGACCCGCTGCCGCCCCATTTGGCTGACTATAAATTGGCCATTCAATGCGGGGGCTGCATGGTAACGCGCCAACAAATTTTAAACCGGCTCAGCCGCTTGGCCGCCGCCGGCGTGCCTGTGAGCAATTATGGCATGAGCATTGCCTGGTGCACGGGGATTTTTGAGCGCGTAACGGAAATCTTCCGCCGCTAACTTGACAGGCCCGCGTGCAGCCCTTATACTATAAAGAGGTATTGTTATGAAAAAATTACTCTTTTTATTTTCCTTGTGCGGGGCGTTGCCTTTGGCGGCCGCGCCCACTACGAATGTAAGCGTAACGCATCCCACGACGACCGTCAAGGTCCTGCGGCCCACCACCGCGGGGGCGGTCATCCGTCCCGTTACCGCGCCCAGCATGCAGACCAAACCCGTTACCACCGTGGTAGTTACCCACCCGGTAACGCCGGGTTCTACCGCCCAGCAGTTTGGCACGGCCGAGGGGAAGGCCACCTCTGCGCCTGCGGTCCCTACCAAAACGGCCGCTACGGGCAGCAGCTATACGCCCAGTTACAAACAGGCCAAGAATTTTGACGTGCCCAAAGCGGCCAGCTTGGGTGCGGGCAGTGCCGGATTGGGCGGCATGACGGCCGCGCAGGCGGCGCAAAAAGACCGCGACGCGCAGGCCTTTGAAACCGTCAAAGGGGAAAGCTCCCAGCTTTCTATTGACGAGGTGCTTAAAAAGACCAAAATGCCCGAAGGGCTGAGCTCTAAATTAAAACAGCGCAATTTTGAAGCCGCCAAAATGAGCGGAAAAAAATAGTAGTTTGCCTACCAAAATCCCCCGGGCGGTTGGAAAGCCCGGGGTTTTTTACTGTTAAATCAAATAGAGTCATCATCCTGAAAAGTTTTTGCTTAAGGATCTTCCCTTTTTGGGGTAGTGATTGTTGCCTTTGTTCAATTAACAACAGGGAAAATGGAAGATGCTGAGCAAAGACCCCTCAGCACGAC
>CAVDMZ010000163.1:0-2257 GCA_963610115.1 Duodenibacillus sp. | reverse complement strand
ATCTCCCTCTATCATTTCCAGCGTTTGAATGTCAAAACTGCCGTTGTACTCTCCATAAACCGCGTGAAAATGTGGCGGGTTGTGTTCTCTTGTTAGAAAAATCTTAATGATAATCCCATAAAATCTTGTGATTTCCGGCATTGTTATCCCTCCTGTCCCTGTGCGCTGTCCCGCTCCATTGTTTCATCAATCGCCCGGCCTATAAAGCCGTTGACGCTCTCGCCGTGGGCCTCCGCATGGGCTTTAATATCAGATTTGCGGCCTTTTGGCATGGTTAGCTGTACTAAGTCGTAATTGTTTTTACGGTATTTATTGACCGCTTTCTGTTGCGCCTTTGTAGTTGCCATGTTTCCACCTCCAACGGGGGCGGCTTTTATTTTTGCCACCTCTCCTATTATGGCTTCATTATAGCACGTTTATCTATTTCATGCAATATACAATATGCACAATATATTTCATGAAATATTGGCTATTCTGCCCCTTGATATATTTCATGAAATATATTATAATATAATCAGAGTTAAGGGAGAGGCAAGCGAAAGCGGACGGGAGTACCGAAAGGGAAAGCAAGAACGCGACGCAACACCGGGAAACAGGATAAGAGAGATTGAGACTGCGAGAACGCATAGATGCTTAAAGCCTGCCGGGGCTTGACCCTCCACCACAAAACCGAAAGGAGATAATCACCATGACAGAAAGAATGATTGAAAACCGTATCAGAAAGTTACAGGAAATCGAAGCCCAGCAAAAGGAGCTTGAGGCCGCAGCCGACGCAATCCGGGCGGAGCTGAAAGCCGACCTTGAGGAAAAGGGCGTGGACGAGCTGAAAACCAAAAATTTCATTGTCCGCTGGAAAGAGATTATCAGTAGCCGCCTTGACAGTAAGGCACTGAAAGCCGCCCTCCCGGACGTTTACGGCCAGTTCTGCAAGGAAAGCACAAGCCGCCGCTTTACAATCGCGGCATAAAGAAAAGCCCCATACAGCAGCCCCGGACAAGGAACGCTGTATAGAGCCTAACACCAACACCCGAAACGGGGAGCGGCAAGGATATTATAGCCGACCCGCTCCCCAAAATCAAGAGACAGGAGCGAAACGCCATGAAAAATATATTCAAGAAAACCTTTTCCGAGCTTACGACGGCGGAGCCTCTGGAAATCCGGGGCATAGGGGAAAGCCCCCTTACACCCTGCCAGCTTTCCGGCCTGTGGTCTGTGGTAAATTACCGCTTTGAAAACCTGCTGCCGACGGTCACATATACCGACAAAAAGCCTTTCGAGCTGTGTAAAGCCCTTGAAATCCCCGGCTATGAAATGCTTGCCTATGCAACCGTTAATCGCCTATGGGAAATGGGCGTGTATGCGTCCAGCGTCCCGGCGACGGTATCAGATTAAGCACGATATATCCGGGGATTTTCTCCCCGGAAATCCCCGGATATTTTCGGAAATGAGACTTTACCCGGCGGCCTACCGCGTTCCGCTGCCCTCCCAGTTTATCCCGTCTATGCCGAACGCCAGCACTAAAAGGCGGTCTATTGCGTGGCCTGTTACTGCCTCGTAGCCCTGCCGTCCTACATGGAGGGCTTTGCAAATGCGGAGCTTTGACGGCCTTGTGTCTGTGATGTATCGCAGCACGGCCAAATTATGATACTGCTTTTCCTGTTCGTCCACGGCGGCGCGGCGGCTTAAATTTATAAGCCTGTCAATAAATTTCCGCTCCGGCGCGTCCGGCGGCGTGTCCCGGTAGGTTTCCAGTGTATGCAAAAGCCAGTATTTCCCCATTTCGTAGCGTGTCATAATGCCAAAAGCCCCCTTTCGTCGTCGGTAAGCTGCAACCGTTCCACGGCCTCCCGCGCCTGTCTTATTATCCTGTTGGCGTTCTCCCTTTTGCTTACGGAGGGCATAAACTCCGCCAGCTCCGGGGCGTATTCTCCGGCCCGTATGGATTGTATGGCGGTTGTAACACGATTGTACACGGCCTGAAATGTTACGCCGCTTTCCTCTGCAATCCGTCTATAAGGCACACCGCCGAAATAGTGACGAGAAAGAGCCGCCGCGCCGTCCGTAGGGGCGGCCCTCAATGCTTTCATCAAAAGCGCGTGTAGCTCCTGCTGCCATACTTGCTCTATAACGTCCGTTTCCACGTCTGCGCCGTCGGTCAGCATACCACCGTCAAGAAGATCCTCACCTTGCAGGAATGCTGCGGCGATGTCATCAACTTCAAAAGCTACTCCAAGTCCTACAAGATGAAAAAGCGGAT
>CAVDMZ010000162.1:0-2266 GCA_963610115.1 Duodenibacillus sp. | reverse complement strand
CGTCCGGCGTCCGGCGTCCGGCGTCCGGCGTCCGGCGTCCGGCGTCCGGCGTCCTTCAAATTATGAAGCATTTTTTGACCTCCTTTGCAAGTATTTTTGCGGTGAAAATCTTTTTCTTATTGTAGCATATCCCAAGCGACGTATTTTAAAAAAATGATAAAATATATTTATCTGCAAAGGTAAAAAGACCGGCGGGAGATCCCGCCAAGAGAAGCCCTCGTGCAAGCGGCGGGTTTTTTTGTGGAAATTTGAATACGGAAGTAAGCACAGTATGAATAATGTAAGAAGTGATGTACGCAATGTGGCCATTATCGCCCATGTGGACCACGGCAAGACGACCGTCGTGGACGCGCTGCTCAAACTGGCGGGCGAATTTAACGTAAAGGAAGACCAAGCGCAGGAAACCGTGTTGGACTCCAACCCCTTGGAGCGTGAGCGCGGCATTACCATTTTGGCCAAATGCACTTCCGTAAAATATAAAAACCATACCATTAATATTGTAGATACCCCGGGACACGCCGACTTCGGCAGCGAGGTGGAACGCGTCTTGCGCATGGTGGACGGCGCAATCCTTATGGTGGACGCCGTGGAAGGCCCCATGCCGCAGACCCGCTTTGTGCTGCGCAAGGCCTTGGCCTTGGGCTTGCGGCCGATTGTGGTCATCAACAAAATGGACCGCGAACATGTGCGCCCCAGCGAAGTGGTGGACGAAGTGTTTAACCTGTTTATGGAGTTGGGCGCGACGGACGAACAGCTGGATTTCCCCATTTTGTACGCCTCCGGCCGCGAGGGGTGGGCCAGTGTAAAAATGGAGGAAAAAGGCAAGGATATTTCCCCGCTGTTAGACACGATTATTTCCCATGTGCCCGCTCCGGTGGCCATGCCCAATGATCCGCTGCAAATGCAGGTAACGATGTTGGACTACAACAATTTTTTAGGACACGTGGGAATCGGCCGCATTTTGGCGGGCAAAATTACCCGCGGACAGACGGTCCTGCTGCTGCACCAAAACGGTACGCAGACCGCGGCCAAGGCGGTTAAAATTGAAATGTTTGAAGGCTTGGGCAAAAAGGAAGTGGAAAGCGCCATGGCGGGAGACATTGTGTCTATCGCGGGCCTGGAGGGCGTGGACGTGGGCGATACGCTGTGCCAGCCCGAATTTCCTAAACCGCTGCCGCCGCTGGCCATTGACGAGCCGACCATGTCCATGGATTTTATGGTCAATGACAGCCCCTTCTCCGGCCAAGAGGGCAAATTTGTTACCAGCCGCCACCTCAAAAACCGCTTGGAAAAAGAAGCCCAAACCAATGTGGGTTTAAAGGTGGAGCCGTTGGAGGGCGAAGGAAAATTTAAGGTTTATGGCCGCGGCGAGCTGCACCTGACCGTGCTGATTGAAAATATGCGCCGCGAGGGTTTTGAGCTGGCGGTATCCTCCCCCGAAGTGATTTACAAGGAGGAAAACGGCCAGATTTTAGAGCCGATGGAATATTTGGTGCTGGACATTAAGTCCGAGCACCAAGGTGCGGTGTTTACTTTGGTGGGCCAGCGCGCCGCCCGGTTGGAAAATATGGTGGCCGAAGGGCAGGACCGCCTGCGTTTGGAATATTTGATTCCGTCGCGCGCGCTCATCGGTTTTAAAAATGAGTTTTTGACCGGCACCCGCGGTACGGGCATTATGCACCACAGTTTTAATGGCTTTTATCCCAAGGCCAATCTGCCGCCCTTGCGCCACAACGGCGTGCTGGTGGCGAAGGAGGACGGCGTAACCACCGCCTATGCGCTCTTTGCGCTGGAGAACGGCGGCGAGCTGTTCTTGGGCCCGGGCGAAAAGGTGTACGCGGGGCAAATCGTGGGCGAAAACTCCCGCGACAATGATTTGGTGGTCAACCCCTGCAAGGCCAAACATTTAAGCAATATGCGCAGCTCGTCCAGCGATGAATCTTACACTCTCACGCCGCCGCGGCAGATGAGTTTGGAGCAGGCCGTGGAATACATCGCCCCGGATGAACTGGTGGAAATTACGCCTAAATCCTTGCGTCTGCGCAAAAAGATTTTGGTACACCACTTGCGCAAACGTGCCGCCATTGCCGAGGAAAAAATCCTGGAGGGCGAAGAGGCGTAAGAGGGTTTTGTTGAAAAATAGAAAGACGGCGGGAGCGCGGCATATGCCTCCCGCCTTTTCTATGTCCTTAGCGAACGGCGAAAGCGGTTAAGATCCCCACACTAGTTTTTATGAACGGCGAAACGACACCACGGCGAAAGCGGT
>CAVDMZ010000161.1:0-2273 GCA_963610115.1 Duodenibacillus sp. | reverse complement strand
CCCTACAAACAAAATTTAGCAAAAAAAAAACATTAGGCAAGTGTTTTAAAACAGGGAGCCCACTTCTACGACGAGAAAAAGAAAAAAGCCAAAAAACCAATAAGGCTGAGATTCCCGACCCTGCGGGCCGCGACTCCCTCGGGAATGACGATGTGGGTGGACCGTAACCCTCTCGGGAATGACGAAAAGAATGTAACAATAAAGCAGTTATAAAACAAGGTCCTGCCGGAGCGTGTGGCGGTCTGAAAAAGCTACCGCTCACTTTCTAAAATTTTGGGCGGCGTCCCATGCCTCTTGCTGGCTGAACACCGGCACAGGGGCAGCAGCCACCTTGCTGGTAAACATTTCCAAATTAGAAATGCCGTGGATGACCTCATCCAAAATCGTCCCCTTATCAAATTCCCGCTCCACCATATCCAATACCGCCTGCGGATCTTGCGGGGCCAAAATTAGTTCCACCCCGCAGTTTATCATCTTTAATACGGCCGAGGCCTCATTGCGGATGTGGCTTTTGTACAAGGGCGCGCTGATCACGCACCCCTTATAGTTTAAACGTTTTTTGAGCAATCCCTTGATAATCCGCTCCGACATCATCGCCCGGCAGGCCGGATCTATATTGGCAAAAACCATATCCGAAGGCATAATCGCGTCGCAGCGGCGGAACATATGTTTATAGGGGACAAATTCGGCATCTTCCATTTGGGCCAAGGTTTTTAAAATGCCGCTGACCCCCGGGAAAAATTTTACGCAATTAAGCACGCCGCCATTGGCCGTTCCGGCCACATAGTCGCCTGCCAAACGGGCCACGCTCATGGGCACTTCACAAAAGGCCGGGCTCTGGTAGCCAATATCTACCACCGGGGCCAACAGCCAATCTATGCCAATGCTGCGCGCCATACGCGCGCTAAGCAGCCCCTTGCGGTAAGCGCCCTCGGTATCGTTTTCTGCACCTAGCTGCGCATTGGACGGCAGACGAGGGGCATCGGTTACCACTTCAGACAAATTCTCCTCTATATCGGCGCACAACAGCAAATGGTCATAAGGAGACGCCTCCCGCACCGCTTGGGCAAATTGGTGTGTTTGTTGGGCCGTGCCTCCGTAAACGCAAAAGCCCCCCACGCCCCGCGCGGCCCACTCCTGTGCCTGTTTTAAATCGCTTTTGCCAAACCAAAAACCGGGGAAAACAATGCGTGCGGGTTTCATAAAATCTCCTTTTATTGCAATACGGAGGGGAACAGCGCGTCCTCTGTGTTGGAGGGAGCCACCGGATCATACACGGCGGCCGGGTCCTCATCCGGGGTTTGCACAAGGTCCGGGTTGAGCGGCGGTTTTTGCGGCGTTTGCAGCCACTGTACCAGCTCCGGCGCAGTCCACGCGTCCAACAGTTCGTGGCCCTTTTTGTCATAGGCCGTGGCAAAGGTTACATTCCCCTCGCCCGAAGTTAAAAAAGCCACATTGCGCAAGACGCTGGCCTCTAAAAAGGTTTTTTTGTCATCGGCGGCCGCGGCGATAAAAACCTTGCCCTTGTACACGCGCAAGGCCGGAATCGCCAGCACATCACGGAAATTGGTAACGGGGGTCAGCAGAGCAATCCCCCCCACGCCCGGCCACAAGCTGGCGGCCTTGGCCGCCACTTGGGCCCCCAGCCCGGCCCCCACAAAAGCCACCTCTTCCTCGGGGATACCCTTCCCCTTCAAAAAATCCATGGCGGCATTTACGTCGCGCACCATTTTATTAAAATCATTGTCCACGCCCGCCTTGGCAAAGGCCGTGTAAAGCCCTTTATTCACGCTTTGCCCGTGGCCGCGCAGGTCCAAGGCCAAATAGCCAATGCCCCGCTGGGCCAAACGGTTTGTAAAAGCGGCAAAATCCCGGTGGCTGCGGCCTATGTCATGCAGCAGCAACGCTGTTCTTTGGCCCTCTTCCGGTGCGGCATACACCGCGGCAATATCCCAGCCGTCTTGCGTGGTCAAGTGAACCGGGGTCCCCTTGATTTGGGCAAAAGCGGTCCCGGCGCAACTTAACAAAGCCAAAAGCAAGCCGATTTTTCTCATTTCAACACTTCTTCCGGTTTAAACCAAAGGGCAATCTCGCGCGCGGCATCCTCCGGCGAGCCGGAAGCATGCACCGCGTTTTGCATGACCCCTTCTTTTATGCAGCCGAATTGTCCGCGTAAGGTCCACGGGTCGGCTTTTTCGGGGTTGGTGGCTCCCAAGGCCGCACGCACGCGGGCGATGGCGTTCTCCCCTTGCAACACAAAGGCATACAAGCGG
>CAVDMZ010000160.1:0-2278 GCA_963610115.1 Duodenibacillus sp. | reverse complement strand
GTACAGCCCCGCCGTTACCGCGGCAATAAACAAAAGCCCCTTCCAACCGTAATGCCAGCAAAACGGCCCCTTGCGTTCCGGGTCCACAAAATCCAAAAGCTGTCCTAAAAATTCCCGCATTTTCCTCCCATTCACGCCCAAATACCAACTTTTGTATATGGTAGCAAAAAAATTTGTCTGCGTGTAAAAAGGGTTATTTGGCGCGTGGGCTCCGTCGCGGGCGGGGCCGGGGAGCGCGTCTAACCTTTTTGCGGCCTTGCCCCGGCCCGGTGGAAATCATAGGCTAAGAGCAGCCGCAAAAAAATATCTAAGGGGGTCGCATGAAAAAAGCAGTTTTACTCTGTTGCGCCTTGGGGCTGGGTTTGGCCGCAGGTGCGCAAGAAATCGCGCCCGCTCCGTCGGGCGCCAAACACCAGCTTCGGCTGGACCAACAGCGCACGCTGCTGGAGGAAACGGCCGCATCGTGGGGGCAGGGCTACTTGCAGTTTAAGCAAGACCTGGCCGACGAAACCGGCTTGCAGTACGGGGTGGACGTAAGCTTTTTGCCGCAGCGGGGTGCTCCGTCGGGCAAAAAGACCAACATACAGGCCTATTACTATCCGTATGTAACCTGGAATTTGTTTCAGAATACGGACGCGGGCTCGGGGCAGCTCAACGTCAACTACAATTTCATCCGCTATTGGGGCGGGGAAGCGGCGGGCTTGCAGGACCGCTTGGGCTTGCTCAGTGCGCCGAATGATTATCCGGCCAACCAAGAAATCTTTTCCCAGCTTTCTTATACGCACACTTTGCCAGGGGAATGGGATTGGCTCTCGGCCACCGTGGGGCAGTTTCCGCTCTATAACTTTGACGGCGCGGCGTATCTGAACAACCAGCAAACGGCCTTGCTCAATTACGCCATGTCCCAAAACGCCTCTTCCACCTATCCCTCGGCCAGTTTTGGCGGCTATGTGCAGGCGGCTTTTGACGGGTGGAGTTTGGCCGGCGGGTGGCAAGACGCCTCCAATATCTCCGGGCAAAATATCCGCCTAAACAAGGCCTTTAAGGGCAAATATACTTGGTTCGGCTCCCTGAGTTATAACCCGCAAGTGCCCGGGCTGGGCGAAGGGCAATATTCCTTTCTGTATTATTACCAGCCCGCCACCGCCCAACAGGACGCCCTTTCGCGCGGGTGGTCCGTCAATGCCAGCCAACACCTCAGCGAGCGCTGGGTACTTTCCGCCCGGGCCAACGGCTCTGACGGACATATCAGCCCCATTAAAAATTCATATGTATTGGCGGCCAGTTTGCTGGACCCGCTTTCGCGCCACAGCGGCGACGTCATCACACTGGGGCTAGCCTACAACCGCGCCGACCGCGCCGCGCTGGGGTATCCTCCGTCTATGCGCAAATACGAAACGGCGTTGGAATTACAATGGGTGTGGAGCGTGGGCAAGCTGCTTACCATTACCCCGGACGTGCAAATCTACCCCAAAGCGGGGTTGTCCGGCGGACATAAATTTACCACTGTGGCCAGTTTGCGCACGACGGTAATGCTGTAAAAATCAGGGGAATAAGGAGATATCTATGGAAAATCTGGAATTGGGGACGCGCTATCCTACATTAGCGTTTATTTCCGGCGGAGCGGGGCAGGCCGACGACGGCATTCCGCCGCAACCGTTTGAGACGTTCTGCTATGACTCGGCCTTGCTGCAGGCCAAGATAGAGAACTTTAACGTAGTGCCCTACACCTCGGTACTGCCCAAGGAGCTTTATCAAAACATTTTGCCGGTGGATGCGGTGGCCGGGCAGTTTAAACACGGCGCCGTATTGGAAGTGATTATGGCCGGCAACGGGGCCAATATTACCGAGCACAAGGCCATTGCCACGGGCGTTGGCGTGTGCTGGGGAAAGGACAAAAAGGGCAACCTCATCGGCGGTTGGGCGGCCGAGTACGTGGAGTATTTTGACACGCCCATTGATGATGACATCGCCCGGGGCCATTGTGAAATGTGGCTCAATAAATCACTCAAGCACGAACTGGAAATCCGCGGGGTGGAAAAACACAGCGATTTCCAAATGTGGCACAACTACATCAACATTACCAAGCCCTTTGCCTATTGCTTAACGGTCATGGGCTTTTTGAACTTCAAATACGCGCCGCTGGCGAAGGCGCAAGGCGTCAAACCGATGGATTAACGCCGGAAAATCGTTTGGGGGAGATATGGCAGAAAACAAGCAAACAGCCGCCGCCGGGGCGGTGAAGAAACTGGGGGTCATAGGCCTTGCCAGTATTGTC
>CAVDMZ010000159.1:1376-2328 GCA_963610115.1 Duodenibacillus sp. | reverse complement strand
GATTGTCAAGCAAGAACTGCTCCTGCCGATTGCCGGAGGGATTTTTGTGCTGGAAACCCTGTCGGTTATGCTGCAAATGGGATATTTTAAATGGACCCATGGCAAACGCCTGTTCAAAATGGCGCCGCTTCACCACCATTTTGAATTGTGCGGCGTGCCGGAGTCTAAAGTGATTGTCCGGTTTTGGATTGTGGGGGCTATGCTGATGTTGCTGGCGTTGGCCTCTTTAAAAATACGCTAAACTATGATTTCTCTTTTTTCCAAAAGCAAACGCAAAAGCGCCTATCCCCGCAAAAGCGGCTTGTTTAAAGAGCCGCCCGCGCGCCGTACGCCGGCCAACGGGGAAGGGTGGACGCCGCGCAAGATAGACAAAAAACTGGCGTTTATTACCTTTGTTTTCATTTGCTTTGGGCTTATTTTTACGTATTCCTCCTCGGCCTTTGATTCCACGGCCTATTTTAAACGCCAGCTGCTTTTTGACGCGCTGGGCATGGCGGCGGCGCTGTTTTTGTCGCAAACCTATGAGCGGTTGCAGCAAATTTTTAAACCCCTTTGGCTGATGTACATAACGTGGGTGCTGTTGGTGGTGGTGTTGTTTACCGAGCCGATTGCCAATGTACACCGCTGGATTAATTTAGGCTTTTTTAATTTGCAGCCCTCAGAGGTGGCCAAGGTTACTTTGGTTATTTATATTGCCGATTATCTAAGCCGCCTGCAGGGCAAACTGGCCCAAAATTGGCGCCTGCTGATTAAGCCCTTGGCTGTCAGCGGCTTTACCTTTGTCTTGATGATGCGCGCGCCGGATTTGGGCACCCCCATGCTTATGGGGGCGGTGGTGGTGGCGATGTTGTTTGTGGCCGGGGCCAGCCTAAAGCATTTGGCTGTGTTGTTTGCCGCGGCGGTGCCTGTGATTTTATACCAGTTGGTTTTTTATACTTACCGTCTGGAACGG
>CAVDMZ010000159.1:0-1366 GCA_963610115.1 Duodenibacillus sp. | reverse complement strand
CCCGGAGGCCCAAGCCGGCGGGGCGGGATACCAGCTGATGCAATCCTTTTTGGCCGTAGGATCGGGCGGTTGGTTTGGCAAAGGACTGGGAAACAGCGAACTAAAACTGGAATACTTGCCCGCTGCCCATACGGACTTTATTTTTTCTATAATGTGTGAAGAGATTGGATTGGTCGGCGTTTTGGTTATTTTGGCCCTGTTCTGTTGGTTGCTGGTGCGCGGAGTCAGTTTGGCGCGCGTAGCCAAAAGCAGTTTTAACAGTTTGCTTCTCTTCGGGCTGACGCTGACTATTTGTTTGCAGGCTTTCTTTAATATGGCCATGGCCATCGGCCTGCTGCCCACCAAGGGCATTCCGCTGCCGTTTTTTTCGTACGGCGGATCCTCGGTGATTATGACGCTGGTGATGATGGGCATTATCGTCAATATGGCCGCGCTGCGCGCGCCCCGGCAAGAGGATTACACGCAATACCGAAATAGGAAACGTTAAATGAACCGACGTTTTATCATCGCCGCCGGAGGAACAGGCGGGCACTTTTATCCCGGGTTTGCTTTAGGCCGTTTGCTCAATAAGCAGAACTGCAGCGTGCTGTTCGTGGTGCGCAAGGACGACCCGGCTATCCGCGTCTTGCAAGAGAGCAAACTCAAATACCAAGAGATTGACTTCCGCTCTTTTCCGCGCAGTCTCAACCCGTTTAAACAAGTGGCTTTTGCCTGCAAGCTCTTTGGCGCCTTGCGCCAAACCCGCCGCATCCTGCGCCAGTTTAAACCCGATGTGGCCGTGGGGACGGGGGGCTATATTTCCTTCCCGTTGATTTTTTCGGCCCATCGCTTGGGTATTAAAACGGCCGTGCACGATTCCAATACCAAAATCGGCCTTTCCAACCGCCTTTGCGCCTATTTTACGGACTTGTTTTTGCTGGGGCTGCCCGTGACCCGGCCCCTGCGTAATGCCCAGCTGGTCGGCACCCCGATCCGCCGTGAATTTGCCGAGCCGGTGGACCGCGTCCAAACCCTTACCCAGTTGGGGCTCCAGCCGGGATTTAAGACCGTCCTGCTCTTTGGCGGCAGCCAGGGGGCGCGCCGCTTAAATCAAGCCTTGATAGAGGCGGTCAAACAACTGGTGGCGGAAAATGAGGAGGTGCAATTTATCCACATCAGCGGCGAACGCTGGTATCAACCCATTTCCAACCGCTACGGCAAAACCCGCCGCGTGCTGGTGCTGCCTTATTCCAATGAAATTTATGACCTGATGCACGCGTGTGATTTGGTCGTTTGCCGCAGCGGCGCGGGGACCTTGGCGGAGCTGGTGTACTGCAAAAAGCCCTCCATTTTGGTGCCCTTGCCCACCGCCGCGGCCCATCATCAG
>CAVDMZ010000158.1:0-2359 GCA_963610115.1 Duodenibacillus sp. | reverse complement strand
TCTCCTTTGTAATAAAGTGCTTACACTATTAGTATAAAATAAACCACTCCCTAAAACAAGGGCCAAAGGACCTATTTTTTTAGACCAAAGGACCTA
This sequence comes from Duodenibacillus sp., assembly GCA_963610115.1. Lineage (GTDB taxonomy): Bacteria > Elusimicrobiota > Elusimicrobia > Elusimicrobiales > Elusimicrobiaceae > Avelusimicrobium. The sequence continues at coordinate 2,263 of CAVDMZ010000158.1, read as the reverse complement.
GTGGCAAAAACGTCCCTTTTCATACACCAGCACGGTTTTTCCGCCAGCCAGCACGGCGTGAACGGTTTTCTCCTCGGTATTGACCAAGTCCCAATGCAAGGCAGATTCGTTAAAACCCAAGGCTTGTTTGGCCTTTTTGTCCAACTTGCGCACATCGCCGGAAAAGGTATCGGCGTAACTGGCCCCCACCGCCAAATGGCAGTTGCCGTACTTCCCGCCGAAATTTTCATCAAACAAGGTATCGGCCATAAACCGGTCTATCTTGGAAAACCGCCGGTCGGTCAAGGAAAATTCTCCCACCTGCGCGGCTCCGCGGTCCATCCCCAGCATTTTGCGCAAAAAGTTCTGCCCCTCCTGCGCCGAAGCCTTGACCACGCGGCCTTTGGCAAACTCCAAGCGCACCCCGCGGATATAATTGCCGCTGCGGTAAGAGGGCAAATCTGCATAATACACCCCACGCGTGCCGCGCCAATCGGGCGAAGTGAAGATTTCAAAAGAAGGAATATTATTCCCCCCGCCGGAGATGAAGCGGCGTTTTTCGCCCAGCAAAATTTCTAAATCCATCTGTGCCGAGCGCACCTGCAGGCGCTCTATCTTCAGCCCGCTCAGCCACGCCCCGATGTCGGCAATCTGCGCCATTACTTCCTTCCATTTTTTGACGGGATCTTTTTCATTTAAGAAACAGGCCTTGGCGACTTGCGCGGCGTATTGTTTGAGCGTCAGCCCGGCTTGGTCAGCCAGCCCTTGGGTAGGGTAGTTGGCCAAAGTCCAGGCAAATTGTCCCGCCTGTTCGGTGCGGTCCAGCACCTCGCGCACGGGCTTGCGCGCCACGGCGGCACGGGCGATACGGGCCGGGTCGGCCTTCTTTAAGGCGGTCAAATCCTGCGGGGCCCGCAAGGCAATCAGCCCGTTAAGCGCTCCTTGAAACTGCTCCTCGGCCGGAGGCAAGAATTGCAGCTGCTTGGCATCGGCATAGGTATAAAAGTCGCGTTGCATCCCCTCAGGCAGCAAGACCCGGACCACCGGGTTGTAGCGCTTTTGCAACAGTTGGGCGTACACCGCCGCGGCCAGCTCTTGGGCGTCGGCGTCGTAGCGGAGCAAGACCGTATCATACTTCTTGAATTGGCCACCGCGGCGGGCATTTTCCATGGCCCAAATCATTACCTTGGCGTAATTTTCCAGTTGTTTTTTTGTAAGAATCATTTTTGTTCTCCCCTTTATCCTTCGTATAATGTTATAATAGCAAATATAAAACAAGAGGCGGAAACGATGAAAAAATTATTGCTTGCCCTGTCCTTTCTTTTGATCCTCTCACCGCTGTGGAGCGGCGTATCTCCCAAGCCGGAGATGAATTTTGCCTTTGTGTACCAAACGGAGGAGCGCCCGAAGATTTTACCCTTTACCAGCGAGCAAATCCAATGCAGCAATAACCAATGCACCCAGGCCGATCCGCTGGGGGAATACGGCATCCAAAAGCTCTACTGCCAAGCAGACGGTTGTTTTTCCATCGCCTACGAATACAAGCCGTATCAAAAATTAGTCATAGACTTTGCCGACGGAGTCAAACGGGAAAGCAATGTTTTCCGCACCCCGGCCAAACTGCGCAACAGCTTTAGCGTCTTTGTGCGCGAACACGACCTGCGGGTGGAACCCTCGCCCAAGCCGCAGGAGAGAAACGCCCTGCTGCGCGTGGATGCATGGGCCTCGCTGATTATCATTTTACTGACGGAAATCTTGGCCGCGTGGGCTTATTTGAGCTATACGGGCAAGAGCTTTCGCGTAATTTACAGCGTGGTGGCAGCCAATTTGATTACCATGCCGCTGTCTTGGCAGATTTTGTGCAAGGTCATCTCCCGCCCGGCGCTGATTTGGTTCTTCTGCCTGATTTTTGAGGGGCTCTTCTTTTGGATATGCAACCGCCGCAAGCTCTCGCTGCGCAATGCCTTTGCGCTCAGCGTGGCGGTCAATGTAACCAGCTACTCTATCGGAGCGATTATTTCCTTTATTTTGGCCCCGTATTTATTTTAAGTTTTTCTCTCTCTCGCCCGGACCGCCCGGGCTTTTGTCGGGCCGGACAGCCCCTCGCAAAATAGTATAATAGGGTATGTTTGCCTCCGCCCAAACCCCAACCATAGAAATAACCGATGAATTCAAGCACGCGCTAGAGTTGCTTCATGCTCCAGCGGGGCAATACCCGCTGATTTTTATCACGGGCAAGGCCGGCACCGGCAAAACCACGCTGCTGCAATACTTCGCCCAGCAC
>CAVDMZ010000157.1:0-2381 GCA_963610115.1 Duodenibacillus sp. | reverse complement strand
CCTTAAAGCCCGCCGAGGGACAGAAAACCACCAACGAAACGGCTGACACCATTTTGTTTACCTCTTCCTATACGCAACGCTTGTGGAAGGCAGACCGCTTTTTGGGCGGCTTTGAGGCGGGCCCGTACGGTGCGCTGTCGTATCAAACGGAATTTAATTCCCAAGGCGACAGCCCGCTCAAAAAGGTGCTGCGTGCGGCGGTGGGCGCCAAGATTTTTGAAGGGACTTATATCAAAAATTTTCATGTGGCGGGCTTTGCCGAAGATGATTTTACCTACAATCCCTCCTCCGAAAAATACGGCTGGGAAAGTGGTATAGAGATCCAGCAGCCTATCCGCGATGGGGTCAAAGCCGTCTATTCCGGGATGTTTCGCAATTATTTGCACATCAGCCGCAAAGAGGCCACCGATATTGACTACGAAGCCTCCGCCGCCGCCCGCTTGGATGTGGCGGTGATGAAAGAACTCAGCGTGTCTCCGTTTATCCAATATTACACCGCCCAGGCGCGCGCCTTTGGTAAACGCGGGCAAAATCTTTTTATCGGCGTGTCGTTCTCGTTTAGCCACACTTTTATTCAAGCCGACGAAGTGAAATAGTTATTTTCCCGCCTGTTTTGCGCCCCGGTTTTGGCCGGGGCGTTTGTCATTTGTACTGGTTTTCTAAGTTAAGCAGCGCTTGCTTGAGAAAGAGCCCCCCGCCATATCCCACCAGCCTACCCCCCGCACCAATGACGCGGTGGCACGGGATAAAAACAGGCAGAGGATTTTTGTGGTTGGCGCCGCCGACGGCGCGGCACGCGGCGGGACAGCCGACGGCTTGCGCAATTTGTTTATAAGAAGCGGTTTGCCCGTAGGGAATTTGCCGCAACGCCCGCCACACCTTTTGCTGAAAGGGCGTGCCTGGCGGGGCCAAGGGCAAATCAAACTGACAGCGTTGCCCTGCGAAATATTCCTGCAGTTCCTGAGCGGCCCGCTGCAAAAGCGGCGTCGGCCGGGTTGGCAGCGGCGGGGCCTGCGCGGCTTTTAAATACAAGCGGGTCAGATTTCCCCCTTCTTCGGCCAAGGTCATCGGCCCAAAGGGTGTGTCAATTTGCATTAAATTCATATTCACAAAAAACCCGCGCCGTAAAAAAAAGCGCGGGTTTCATTCCTAAAAACTACTTGTGGCAAGGCTTTAAAGAAGAGGCATAAATTTCCCGTACGGCCTCTTGGGTGGCATGGGTCGGGGCCAGCCCCAGCAACCCGTCCAAGGACGGCGTGTGAAAGCACAGCTCCACCATTTTGTCCACATCCTCGGCGTGGAATCCTTCGTCGGCCAGTTTGTGGTCTGCCCCCACGCTAAAGAGCCATTTCTCCACGCCTTGCGCGGCTTGGTCGGCCTCGGCCGGGTCGCCCGTCAAACCGGGGACGAGGGGTTTTAGAACCTCTGCCAAGGTCTGTCCCTTGACCGCGTAAATGTTTTTGATAACCGCCGGAAGCAACATCGCCAGGCCCAAGCCGTGGGTCAGGTTTGGATTCACGCCGGAAAGCGGGTGCTCTAAGGCGTGCGTGTAATGCAGCAGACCATTGTCAAAACTAATCCCGGCAATCAAGGCCGCATAGGCCAAGAAATAGCGCGCTTGTACGTCTTGCAGGTTTTGAAGCGCCTTGGGCAAATATTGTGCCACCAATTCCACCGTGGAAATGGCCAAATCCACTGCGTACGGAGAAGTGACAGAAGTCGTGGACGCTTCCACCACGTGGTTGACCGCATCAATGGACACATAACGCGTTTGCTTTTCGCTCAGGCCCGTCATCAACTGCGGGTCGTCAATGGAATAGAGCGGATAGATGCAATCGTAGGCAATGGCCGGTTTGAAGTTTTTTTCCTCAATGGTAACCACGGCAAAGCGGTTGGCTTCCGAGCCGGTGCCGTGCGTCAGATTTACCGCCACAATCGGCGCCGCTTGCGTCGGGGTGAATTTAAACTCATAAAGTTCCTCGGCGGTTTTGCCGGGGTACTTCATCAAAATAGCCGTGCTTTTGCCCGCATCAATGGCCGATCCTCCGCCAATGGCGATGACCGCCTGCGCCCCAAACTCTTGCGCTTGTTTGGCGGCCGCATTGACTTGGTGCGTGTTCGGATTGGGGGTAACGCCGTCGTAGAGTGTATAAGCGATGGCGTGCTTATCAAAGGCTTTGGTTACATAATCCCAAGCTCCTGTTTTTTTATAAGAGCCGTGTCCCGTAACGGCCAAAATTTTGTTTATGCCGCGGGCCTTTAAATCCTTGGCGATATCGTCCATTTTAGCAATGGCTCCCACCCCAAAATACACCAAGGTCTTACTGCGTATTTCACGTACGGCGTAAATATCCATGTCTTTTTCCCACATAAATAAACCC
>CAVDMZ010000156.1:0-2433 GCA_963610115.1 Duodenibacillus sp. | reverse complement strand
CATCTGTTGTTTCCCTTTTTTTACAAACAACAGACCCTGGACAACGGCCTTCCAGGGTGACGGCGTGAGCGATAAAAACAGACCATGGGATGCTGTGCGCCGTTATAAAACGCCGTCATTCCCGATGGGTGCGGCGCGCAGGGTGCGGGGATCTCAACCGCTTTCGTTGTTGTGCCGTTTCGCCGTTTATAAAAACTAGGGTTATTTCCGCGGAAGGGATTGGCGCGGGCGGCCTGTGAATTTATGCAGAAAATCGTGCAGTTTTTCCAAGGTTTCTTTGCTAATGGTATGTTCCATTTTACAGGCATCCATATCCGCCGTTTTGCGTTGGACCCCCAGCACCTCGGTCAAAAAGGAACTTAAAATACCATGGCGGCGGCGCACATCTTCGGCCGCGCGGCGGCCCTTGGCCGTCAGCACAACGCCCCGATAAGGCTCGTGCTTTAAGTATCCCCCCTCCGCCAGCACGCGCAGCGCCCCCGTGACACTGGGCGTTTTAACTCCCAGCAGATCACGCACATCCGTCACGCGGGCCAAGCCCTCTTCGTTGGCGGCCAGTGAAATGGCCTCTAAATAATCTTCCATATGGGAACTTAATGTTTTGCTCATGGCAGCCTCGGATTAAGTAAAACTAACTTTTCCTATATCATAACATTTTCCGTCCCGGTTGCAAGCTGTTTTTTTCCACCCCCTTGCTTTATGCGGATTTGTTGCTATAATAAAAGTAGATGTACCCAAAAGGAGAGGCTATGGACATAAAAAACTATACCGCAGACTTTTTGGACCGCTTGGCCAAACGTGACCCGGCCCAAAAGGTTTTTCAACAAGCCGTCAAGGAAGTAGTGGGCAGCTTGGCCCCCGTCTTAAAGCAATATCCCAAATACATCAAAGAAAAGATTTTAGACCGCATTTTGGAGCCCGAGCGCACCATCATCTTCCGCGTGCCGTGGCGCGACGACAAGGGCGAAATCCACGTCAACCGCGGTTTCCGCATTCAATACAACAGTGCCCTAGGCCCCTACAAGGGCGGCATCCGCTTCCACGAAACCGTTACCCAAGATGCCTTGAAATTTTTGGCCTTTGAACAAACCTTTAAAAACTCTCTGACCACATTGCCTTTGGGCGGAGGCAAGGGCGGCAGTGACTTTGACACCCGCGGCAAAAGCGACCATGAAGTTATGCGTTTCTGCCACTCGTTTATCAATGAGCTATACCACCACATCGGCTATCATACCGACGTGCCCGCGGGAGACTTGGGCTGCGGCGCGCGCGAAATCGGCTATATGTTCGGCCAATACAAAAAACTGACCAATGATTTTACCGGCGCCTTTACCGGCAAAAAACCCAACTGGGGCGGCAGCCTGCTCCGCCCGGAGGCCACCGGCTACGGCGTGGCGTATTTTGCGCAAAATATGCTGGCCACGCGCGGCGACAGTTTAGAGAGCAAGACGGCCATTGTGTCCGGCACGGGCAATGTGGGCATCTACGCCATAGAAAAGCTGACGGCTTTGGGCGCAAAAGTGGTCGGCTTTATGGATTACGACGGCAGTATTTACGATAAAGACGGCGTGGACGCAGAAAAGCTCGCTTTCTTAAAAGAGCTGGTGTTTGTGCGGCGCGGCAGTTTAAAGCAATACGCCGCCCAATTCCCCACGGCGCAGTTTCGCCCGGGTAAAAAAACATGGGATATTCCGTGCCAAATCGCCTGTCCCACCGCGTGCGAAAACGAGCTGCACACCGCAGATGCAAAAACCCTGGTGGCCAACGGCTGCCTTTGTCTGACCGAGGGATCCAATATGCCCTGCACGCCGGGGGCGATTGACGTTTTTCAAAACGCCCGTATCCTCTATTCCCCGGGGAAAGCCTCCAACGCGGGCGGCGTGGCGGTGTCTGGGCTGGAGATGACGCAAAACAGTATGCGCATTTATTGGACGCGCGAGGAAGTGGACGCGTATCTGCAACGCATTATGCACAATATTCACGACAGTTGCTTGGAGGCCGCCGCGCAGTTCGGCATGAAGGGCGATTATATGGCCGGGGCCAATATCGCCGGGTTTATCAAAGTGGCGGATGCGATGTTAGACCAAGGGTTGGTGTAGTTTCCCTGTTTTTGAAAACACCCAATAATGCAAAAACCCCGGGGCAAGTTCCCGGGGTTCTTAAATTTACTGCACTTTCTGTGACGTCTTAAAAATGCTCCCCGAGTAGGACTCGAACCTACAACCTACCGGTTAACAGCCGGTCGCTCCACCATTGAGCTATCGGGGAATAAATCGTTTTCTGACTACCTATTTATTATACTTAAAAATTTTTTCTTTGTAAATACTGGTGTTTGACTTCAAACGCCAACCCTCCTCAAAAATAGGCTAAAACCTCATTTTATAAATAAAGAATATTTATTTTTTTGTGTACCTCCACTCTGCATCCATCGAA
>CAVDMZ010000155.1:0-2546 GCA_963610115.1 Duodenibacillus sp. | reverse complement strand
CGCAAAAAGTAATACAAAAAGAAATCATGCAGTTCGTACGGGCCCACCAAGTCCTCGGTTTTTTGGGCAATTTTTTTGCCCGACGGCGGCAATAGCTCCGGGCTGACGGGCGTGTCCAAGATGTCCAGCAGGGTGGCGCGCAATTTTTTGTCTTGGGTTTGCTCCGCCTCATAAGACACCAAGTGCCGCACCAAGGTTTTAGGCACGCCGGCATTGACGCCGTACATACTCATATGGTCGCCATTGTAGGTGGTCCAGCCCAAGGCCAATTCAGACAAGTCGCCCGTGCCGATGACCAAGCCGCCCAACTGGTTGGCCAGGTCCATCAGCACTTGGGTGCGTTCGCGCGCTTGGGCGTTTTCATAAGTGGTGTCCCGCGCGCTGAGGGGGTGTTTTAAATCCTTTAAATGCTGCGTTACCGCGGCGCGGATGCTTATCTCGCGCGGCGTGATTTTTAACGCCTTCATCAAAGCCCAGGCATTTTGATAGGTGCGCTCAGTCGTGCCAAAGCACGGCAGGGTGACTCCGCAAAGGCCTGTACGCGGCAGTTCCAGCAAGTCAAACGCCCGCACGGCCACCAGCAAAGCCAAGGTGCTGTCCAGCCCGCCCGACACGCCGACAACAGCCGTTTTCGCCCCGGTATGCTGCAAACGGCGGGCCAAGCCGTGGGTTTGGATATTTAAAATTTCCTCACAGCGCAACACCCGGTCCAACCCCTCAGGCACAAAAGGCAGCGCGGGGACACGGCGGTGCAGAGGGGCGGGCTTTGCCGGGGGCAGGGTAAAAGCAATCACACGGCCGCCCTCGGGCCCTATATCGTCGGAAAAGGTGCCGTGCTGGCGGCGGTCGTGCTGCAAACGCTCGGTGTCAATTTCGCCCAAAATAAGCTGGGGCTTGAGGCCAAAGCGCGGATTGCCCGCAAGCAGGATGCCGTTTTCGGCCACCAGGCCGTTCCCGGCAAAGACCACATCGGTGGACGACTCTCCCACCCCGGCCGAAGCATACACATAGCCGCAGCAGCAGCGGGCCGATTGCTGGATAACCAGCGACTTTAAGTAATCGTTTTTCCCGGCGGATTCATTGCTGGCCGAGAGGTTTAAAATCACATTCGCTCCGGCCAAGGCCAGCAGGGAGGAGGGGGGTACCGGTGTCCATAAATCTTCGCACAATTCCACGCCCAACACCGCAGAGCCGCACGCAAAAAGCAAATCCGTCCCAAAGGGCGCTTCCTGCCCGGCCAATACCACGCTGTCCACGGGAGCCTCCGCCCCGCTGCGGAACCAGCGCTTTTCATAAAATTCATTGTAATTAGGTAAAAAGGTTTTGGGCACAACGCCTAAAATTTCACCCTTTTGGAAAACCACCGCACAGTTGTATAAGGCATTTTCCACCCGCACGGGCAGCCCCACCGCGCACAGGCACGGTGTTTGCGCCGTAGCCGCCACCAAGATGCCCAAAGCGCGTTCGGCCTCGTCTAACAGCAGGGTTTGCGCAAACAAATCTCCGCAGCTGTAGCCCGTCAGTCCCAGCTCCGGGAAAACAACCGCTTCGGCCCCCTGCCCGGCGGCCGCCAAAAGCAGCCGCTGGGTTTGCTGCAAGTTAAAAGCAATATCGCCCACGCGTACACACGGCACAGCGGCGGCGGTTTTAATAAATCCGTAGTTCATATTTATATTATAGAAAAAAGCGGAGAAAAAGAAAGGCCCCGCCGCTTGCTTTCTCCTGCCCGTTTGGGGTAACTTCCACGCGCTTTTAAAAAAAGCTACAATAAAGTATCTTTTAACCCAGGGGGGATGTATGCGTTTATCCAAATTCATTTTTGCCGTTTTATGGGCCGCCGCGGCGGTGCCGCTGTGCGGGGCCCCCTTGAAGGTGGTGTCCGTTTCGCCCAAAGCAGACCTTGCGTCTGCGGGGCTCTCCGCCGTCAGCGTAACCTTTAACCAGCCCGTGGCGGCCCTGTCTGAAGAGAGTGCTTTTGCCGCCCAAGAATGTCCGCTGCGCATGACCCCGGCCGTGGCGGGCAAATGCCGCTTCTCCGGCACGCAAACCCTGCAATTTGAGCCGGAAACCCCTTGGCAAAATGCCACGCAGTACCATGTTACACTAACGGGGGCCTTCCAATCCCGCGTGAGCGGCCAAACCTTGGGCGCTGATTACAGCTGGGCCTTTACCACGCCCCGCCCGCAGGTGCAACAGGTTAGCCCGGCTAATAATGAACAGTTTATAGATGTGCGCCCGCTGATTTATGTAACCCTCTCCCAGCCGGTGGATTTATCCACGGTCCCTGCCGCCGTCCGCCTGAGCTATCAGGGAACAGCGCCCCTGGGTTGGTGGGAGAAACTGCTAAACTATTGGCATTACAAGAAACCATCCCCGCAGATGGTGTCCGTGCCCTTTTCCGTGCGCAGCTTGACCGACGAGGAATATAAAGAAAATTTCTCTTGGCTTAAAAAAGACCAAGTTTTTGTTCTGCAACCCAAAACTGACCTGCCCACCGACACAAAAATTACCTTAAGCGTAACCGAGGCCTTGCGCGCCCAAGAGGG
>CAVDMZ010000154.1:0-2577 GCA_963610115.1 Duodenibacillus sp. | reverse complement strand
CCTGCAAGCTGTACGGACGCCCCAAAAGCGCGGTGGCCTCTTTGATTTTTCCTTCAGCCAAGGTTTTTCGGATAAGCGAAGAAGAAACCTTGGCTCCGCCGGGGGCATCGTAAAACGGGAAAATTTCAAACGGCAGACCCAGCTGGGCGCATTTGCGTTTTAAAAAATCTCCATTGCCTTGGCGGTTTTTTCCGAAGGCAAAATCCGGCCCGGCCAAAAGACCGCCGCAGCGGTATTTCTCCAGCAGTACTTTTTTAAAAAATTGCTCTGCGCTGTATTCGCGGTACGCTTGAAAATTCAGCTCCACGGCGGGGCTTTCCAAGCAAGCCTTGAGCAAAGCTTTTTTCTCCGGCGGAGTGGAGAGCACCGTCATTTGCGGCGCGGGGGATAGGAGCGTCTTGGGGGGATAGGGAAAATACAGCACCAGCGGGCGCATTTGGTGCAGCGTCGCCTGCTGGGTCAGGCGCGCGAACAGCGCGCGGTGCCCCGGGTGCAGTCCGTCAAAGGTTCCCACGGTAATAAAATTTTTTTGCTTCATCCCAGCGGCTCCTGCAGCCATTGTACAATTTCTTCCCGCGGCGTGGTTTTTAGTTTCCTTGCGTCCACGGCGCGCTCTACGCCAAACGGCCCGATTTGCAGGCGGCGCAGGGCGGTCAAATGCCCCGTGGTGCCCAGTTTTTGCGCCAGCATGCGCCCCAGGGAGCGCACATACGTGCCGCAACCGCAACGCAGGGTAAAGGAAATTTTATCTTTCCCGTCAAAAGCCAGCCCGTCCCAGCCGTCTATTTGCACGGTGTTAAAGCGGTCCTGCACGGGTTGGCCTTCGCGGGCCAAATCATACATTTTGCGGCCATTGATTTTTTTGGCACTGAAAGGGGGAATTTGTTGGCATACCTGCCCGGTAAGCTGCTGCGCGGCCGCGGTAATTTGCGCCAAGCCCATCGGCGGCACGGGCAAGGTTTTTATCGGCGTGCCCTGCGCGTCCCAAGAGTCCGTATCGGTACCCAAGTGCAGTTCGGCGCGGTAGATCTTGGGCAATTTCAAAAAACGCTCTTGCTGGCGTGTGGCGGCGCGTCCCACCAGCAAAATCAGCAACCCGCTGGCCATAGGGTCCAAGGTGCCGCTGTGGCCGATACATTTCGTGCCCAAGGCCCGGCGCGCCACGGCCACCGCATCGTGGGAGGTAAAGCCTTGCGGTTTGTCTAAAAGTAAAAGTCCGCTTGTGTCAGTGGGCATGGGAGAGGATATCTTGCACGGCTTGCGCCAGCTCGTCGGCTACGGCTTGCACGGGTTTGCCTGTTACCTTAAAGCCCGCCGCACGGGCATGCCCGCCGCCGCCGAACTTTTGCGCAAGGGAGCTGACGTCAATTTTGTTGCGCGAGCGCAAATTGACAGACACCTTGTCCGGCTCTTCTTTAATCAAAGCCGACACTTCCACCCCCGGGATCATCGTGGGCTGGCTGACAATGCCCTGCGTTTGCGACGGCACGGCATTGAGCGGCTCAAAGTCCGCCTGCGTCAGCACAATTTGGCTGTATTTTTTTTGAAACAGCAACTGCATTTTTTCCAGGGCGCGGCCCAGCAGTTTTAGTTCGGTGTATGATTTGGTAAAGTAAATGACTTGGTTGATTTTGTTGACGTCGGCGCCCAAGGCCACCAAGGCAGACGCCACGCGCAAGGCTTCGGCGGTGGTGTTGGTGTGCAAAAAGCGCCCTGTATCGGTGACCAAGCCGGTATAAAGGCAGGTGGCCTCGTCGGGCGTGGGCAGCAGGTTGTCCTCGCTGGCTTCAAAAAGTTGGAAAATAATTTCCGCCGTAGAGGAGGCCGCGGAATCAATATGGTTGACGTGTCCGTACGCGTCGCTGACCAAGTGGTGGTCTATGTTGACCAAGGTCTTGGCGTTTTGCAGGACGCTTTCTAAATCGCCGCCGCGTTTGCGGTCCGAACATTCCAGCAAAAGGACCGTGTCAAATTGCGGTTTGGGGGGAAGTTCGCTGACGTGGATTTTTTCCAGCCCCGGCAAAAACAGCAAATCCGTACCAATGGCCGGAGAGGCATACGCATAGGCGTTTTTGCCCAGCCGTTCCAACAAAGAACACACCGCCAAGGTGCATCCCAAAGAGTCGCCGTCCGGGTTCAAATGCCCGGCGACAAAAAAATTTTGCCCTTGGGAAATGGCTTGCCAAATTTGCTGAAAGGACTCGTAATTATTCATGTTCGTGTTCTTTTTCTATGACTTTAAAAATGCTTTCCACGCGGCTGGCTTTCTCCGGCGTGTCGTCGTATTCAAAGCTAAAAGACGGAATGCGTTTTAAGTGTAGCCGGTGGCGCAGCAGGGCGCCGAGTTCCTTGCGCAGCAGCGAGAGCTGCTCCTGCGTTTTCTTTCTGTCTTCCGGGCTGCCAAATACGGAAAAATATACCTTGGCCGAGGCCAAATCCTTGGACACATGCACGGCGGTAATTGTTACAAAACCGCCGAAATGGCCCGCCGCCGTCATCTTGGTAATGATGGTGTTAATCTCTTGCAAGAAAAGGGTTTCTAAGCGTTTAATCCGGTCTATAATAGCCTTATTATAG
>CAVDMZ010000153.1:0-2589 GCA_963610115.1 Duodenibacillus sp. | reverse complement strand
CGATACATACTATTACGATCACCAGACCCTGCTGGGCGGGGACGGCTCTTCCTCTTGGCCGACGGATTTCTCTAATCTTTCCATTGGCTTGAAGGACAAAAACGGCAACCAAGCCACGGGCTCTGTTTTCTACGGTAAAAATTTCACGGTTACTTTATACGGCAATTATGTAAAGGCCACCGCTTTGGACGGCGGATATGCGCTGTGCGTTTATCAAGACAAAGTAGACCTGGCCGAGCGCTGCGTCTATACCACGACGGACGGGAAAAATTTCTGCGAAGGGATGGGCTACACGGCCCAAACTTCCTGCTAGGTTTGTTTGGGACAAAAAGACCCGCACCGGTTTGGGGTGCGGGTCTTTTGCGTAAAAGGATTGGTCTGGGGATAGACGGGGAAGAAGAAATCTTCTTTCCCGTCTGCCAAGGCAGTGCAACACTCACTTGGCTCGGACCTGAGCGGCTTTATTTGTTGCGATACGCCGCATAGTGCGCGCCCCGGACATTGTCACCCACTTGGGCTAATGCCAGCGCGACTTTTTCCAGCATGTTTCTCATCTTTCTCATTTTTTGTTTCTCCTTTTTAAATCGGAATGTTGCCGGAGAAACACCAAATCTTGCCTACTAAAATTATACAAAATTTGAAGACGTTTGAAAAAAAGGACATTTAGTATAACATTTTCCTTTGATAAAAAGCAAGCAAAAAGGCGGTATGGCAGCTGTGCGGTTTTATATAATATAAATATGAAAACAGTGCAAACGGATTGTTTGGTCATCGGGGCGGGGATTGCCGGCTCCGTCTATGCGTACGAGGTGGCGCGGGCCGGCCTGCAGGTAACGCTGCTTAGCTGCGGGACATGGGACGTGGCCAATAGTGATTTGGCCCAAGGCGGTATTGTTTACGAGCCGCAACTGGATATAGAGGGCCTGCTTAAGGATGTGCGTCTGGCTACGGCCGGATTATGTAATGAACCGGCGGTGCGGGAACTGTCTTTGGCCGGGTGCGAGGCGGTTAAAAAGATTTTTCTGACGGATTTGCATACTGATTTTTCCCGCGATGAAAAGGGGCAGCTCCTCTTCACCCGCGAGGGAGCCCATACCAAAAACCGCATTATTTACTGGAAAGATACTACCGGACATTCCTTGCTCTCTTCTATTCACAAGGCACTGGCGAAGGAAAAAAATGTGAGGGTGCTGGAAAATACCTCCGCAATAGATTTGCTGACCCTTTCGCACAGCTCCACCCATATCATGGACCGCTACGCGCCGCTGACTTGCTTCGGGGCGTATGTGCTGGACAATACGACCGGGCAGGTGTATGCCCTGCAAGCCAAAAAAACCGTTTTGGCCACGGGCGGCGTGGGACAAGTTTACCGCCACACCACCAATGCCGCGCACGCGTATGGACACGGCATCGCCATGGCTTACCGCGTGGGCGCGCGGGTGATGAATATGGAATTTATGCAGTTTCATCCCACGGTTTTTGCCAAGGGAAAGAGCTTTTTGATTTCCGAAGCTTTGCGCGGCGAGGGCGCTATTTTGCGCAACTGCAAAGGCGAGGCGTTTATGCCAAAATATCATCCGCTCAAGGACTTGGCACCGCGCGATATCGTGGCGCGCGCCATTGAAGAGGAGCGTTTGAAGACCTCGCATGATTGTGTGTATTTAGACATTACGCACGAGCCGGCCGAGCACACCAAGGCGCGCTTTCCGGCCATTTACGAAACCTGCTTAAAAGAAGGGGTGGACCTTACCAAACAGCCCATCCCGGTGGTGCCTGCCGCGCATTATTTTTGCGGGGGAATTTACGCCACGCCGCAAGGCCGCACCAATATTTTGAACTTAAACGCCATTGGCGAAACGGCCTGCACCGGCTATCACGGGGCGAACCGTTTGGCCAGCACTTCGCTGTTGGAGGCGGTGGCGACGGGTTATTTGTGCGCCGGGGCGGACATCCGCGATATGCAAACGCAAACCTTCCGCCAGCCCCAGCCCAAGGAATGGGTCGTGCCGGAGAAACAGCCGGACTTGAATTTGATTAAGCAGGATTTGGCCACGCTGAAGAGCACTATGTGGAACTATGTGGGCTTGGTGCGCAGTGCCACGCATTTGAGCCGCGCCGAGAAAATTCTGCGCCACTTGCACAACGAGATAGACGCTTTTTACAAGGGCTATGCGCTCAACCAAGAGCTCTTAGACCTACGCAACGGCACGCAGACGGCCCTGCTCATCGTTTACGCGGCTATTAAGAACAAGCACAGCATCGGTTGCCATTTTATTAGATAAAGGGATGACTTAAGCCGCGTTTCCAATTTCTCCCGCAGGGCTCGTTGGGTGGCTGTTTCCTTTCCTGCCGTTACTCTAGAGGGGAGGGCGGAGCGCAGGGTCGGCGAGCAGAGGGCGACAAGCCTAGCCTGTCTATGCCGTCATTCCCGAGGGCGTTGCGGTCCGCAGGGTCGGCAATCCCAGCCCACTCATACCGTCATTCCCGAGGGGCGCTATCGGAAATCCCAGCCTTATTGGTTTTTTGCTTTTTTCCTTTTTGTCGTCGTAGAAGTGGGCTCCCCTTTTTAAAACACTTGCCTAATGTTTT
>CAVDMZ010000152.1:0-2656 GCA_963610115.1 Duodenibacillus sp. | reverse complement strand
TCCCCGAAGGTCTTTATCGGGGATCTCAACCGCTTTCGTTGTGGTGCCGTTTCGCCGTTCATAAAAATCAGTGCCATGCTGGAGTGAGTACCCGCGCAGACAGGATAAGGCCGTTCATCAAAATTAGTGTCGTGCTGAGGTGTCTTTGCTCAGCACCTTCCATTTTCCCTGTTGTTTATTGAGTAAAGACAACAACCACTACCAGAAAAATGGAAGATCCTGAACTAAAACTTTTCAGGATGACCCTGTTTTGTGTAACGACGGAAAGACTAACGGAAAAAGGCAAACAACAATAAGGCTGAGATTCCCGATTACAACTCTCGGGAATGACGGCATGGACAGGCGGGGAGTGTCGGCACACTGCGGCCCGCCACCCACTCGGCAATGACGATATGGATGGAACGGCCCCGGGCCCTTGCAAACCACCAGCGCGGGAATGGTGGCATAGACAGGCTGGGCTCGCCGCCCCTTGTGCCCCGCCACCCACTCGGCAATGACAGCATAAATGGAGCGCGCCCCCAGTACCTTACAGGCCGCCAGCCCAGGGGTGGCGGTCCAAGAGAAAATTTATTTTTGGTGTTTGGCGGCCTCGGCCTCGGCGGCTTTGGCACGCGCGGCGGCTTCACGGGCCATTTTAGATTCCAAGGCCTGATTGTAAAGCTCTTTGACTTGATTAATCGGCATTTGCAGGTAGTTGATGACCTCTTGGCGGCGGTATTTCTGCGCTACGTCCAAGGCCGTCTGCCCCGAAGTGGTCTTTAAGGTTTTATCCGCCCCATTAGCCAGCAAAATTTTGACCACCGGCGCATACCCTTTTTGGGCCGCCCAATACAGAGCGGTTTCGCCGCGTTTGTTCTGCATATTAATATCAGCGCGGTACTGCATCGTCAGCGGGGCCAGCAAAGCCAGCAAGGTTTCTGGATGATTGTAGCGCGCGGCGTAAATTAAAGCCGTGTTGCCTTCCTTATTGGCGGCATTGACGTCGGCGCGGTAAGCCAGCAACGCGCGCACGCTTTGTGTGTCGCCCAGTGAGGCGGAAATAATCAGCGGCGTATTGCCCGGTTCATTTTTAGTATTAGGGTCCACTCCGCCCTTGAGCATCCCCAGCACGCCTACATAATTTTTATTGGCACTGGCGCGCAGCAAGGTTTCCTTGTTTAACCCCGCCTTCACGCCGCTAGTCAAAAATAAATCTATCAGCTGGCCCTTTTGCTTTTCCACAGCCAGCCCCATAGGCGTTTGGCGGTAGTTATTGGGCAGGTTCAAGTCCGCATCGGCATAAACGAGCAAGCGGGTAATCTCATCATGGTCGCCATATACACTGCGCAAAATGGCCGTGTCGCGCGTGTAGGCGTTTTGTTTATTGACATCCGCGCCCAAGGCCAGCAGCCTCTGCACCGCATCTACGTTGCCCAAGGTAGCCGCCGCCAACAGCAGGCTGTCGCCCTGGCTGTTGACAATATTAGGGTCCTTGACCTTGGTATCTAAAATGTCAAAAAATGCTTCCGTATCGCCCTTGCGCAAAGCGGCGGTGGCTTCCTGCGCAATTTCCTGCGGGGTTTGACGCACCAAGATGGGCGGATGGGCCTGCGATTTTTTCTTACCTGAAGAAGAGGAAGAAGGAAAAGCCAAAAAAAGCAATAAAAGCAACGGAACCACGGCCAGCACCGCCAGCCAAACATAGGGCTTGCGCTGGGCATGCTGCATAACCTGCCGCACCGGTTGGGCGGCTTTGGCTGAAACGGAAGAAGAAGGTTTCTTAAGCGGCATACGTGGCCTGGCCTTTTTATTTTTTCAGACGGCGGTAAGCGTCATGGGCGGCATCTTGTTCGGCCAATTTCTTGTTGCGGCCTTTACCCAGGCCCAAACGTTTACCGTCCAGGGACACCTCCACGGTAAAAATTTTATCGTGTTCGGGTCCCACGGTTTGCAAGACTTCATAGACGGGGGTGCTGTGGGTGCCCTTCTGCACCAGTTCCTGCAACATACTTTTAAAATCCCCTTCGTCTTGCTTGAGCTGCTGCGTACGCACCCACGGCAATACCACCTGCTCTGCAGCAGGGTATCCGCCGTCCAGGTACACGGCGCCAACGAGGGCCTCCATAGCGTTGGACAAGATACTTTCTCTCTGCCTTCCGCCGGCGACCAACTCGCCGTATCCAAAACGCATAAAACGTCCTAAATCCAGCTCCTTTGCCCACAAATACAGGTTGCGTCTGGAAACCAAATTAGACTTGATTTTAGAAAGCACCCCCTCCTCGCTGTGAGGGCATTGGCAATAGATATAGTCCGCCACAATGGCCCCTAAAATACTATCCCCTAAAAACTCCAGCCGTTCATTGTGATGAACGTCCCGGTGTTCGCCCGCAAAAGACTTGTGAGTGAGTGCTTCCTTTAAAATCTCTGTATCGTTAAAGCAATAGCCGATAATGTGTTCTATTTGTGTCGGCACAATTACTTATTTTTTCGCGTTGGCTTCAATATAGCTGACGGCTTCGCCAACGGTTTTGATTTTTTCAGCTTTATCGTCGGGGATTTCAATATCAAATTCTTCTTCCAAGGCCATGATTAATTCCACGGTGTCCAAAGAATCAGCACCCAAATCGTTAACGAACTGGGCTTCGGGCTTCACCTGATCGGCTTCTACGCCCAACTG
>CAVDMZ010000151.1:0-2733 GCA_963610115.1 Duodenibacillus sp. | reverse complement strand
GGCTGTGTCCCCGGCTCTGCGCGCGGGATTTGTTTCTTTTATAGACCAAGCCCTTTCTTGGGGGCTGGGGTTGTTGTGTCTGTTTGTTTCGGTCAGCTTTTATACCGGCACCTATGACACAGCCTTTGTTAAAATTACCCTGTTGCAGACGGGCGGCTTGGCTTTGTCCGCTTTGTGGTTGGGACTCTTGTTTGCGCAAAAGCGCTGGCCCGTGACCCGGCAAAATCTTTTGTGGCTGTTGCCGTTTTTGGTTTATTTTGGGTGGAATTTTTTCGTCTATGCCCTAAGCCCCTATAAAATGGCCGGAGCGGAGGAATTGTTCCGCTATGTCCTCTATTTTATGCTGACCCTGATGATTTTGGACCGCTTTACCTGCGCATCGGTGCGGAGAGTAACGAAGTGTTTGGTGCTGGCGGCGTGGATCAGCGGAGTATACGGGCTGGTGCAGGTGGCGGACCAGTGGTTGCCCGGCGTGGATGTGATGCCGTGGCGCGGCTTTTTCGGCACGCGGATTTTTTCCACCCATGCCAACCCCAATTTTTTTGCTGATTTCTTGGTGTTTTCCTCCTTTATCGTGTTGGCGGAGTTTTTGCGCACGCGTCAGAAACGCCTGCTGGCCTTGCTGGGGATTACGTTAGTGGACTTGTTTTTTACCGAAAGCAAAGGGGCCTGGTTAGGCTTTGCGGCTTCCGGCGCATTTTTTGTGGCGTTGTTTGTGCCTTTTGCCCCGGGGGTCCAACGTCTAAAAAAACACTGGGGTAAGGTCTATCTCGCCGCGGGGATTTTGCTGGTGGGAGCGGTGGTGTTGACCGGAGTGTACGCTGGCAAACGCTTTCAATCCGTCAGTTTCCGCGCGCATACTTGGGTGGCCGCCTTCGCCATGGTGCAGGACAGCCCCGTCCTCGGCACCGGGGTGGGCAGTTTTAAGACCATTTATCCCGCCTACCGCAAACCGCAGATTTTCTATATAGAAAAAATGCACAATAACGAAACCCAGCACCCCGAAAACGAATATTTGGAACAATGGGCTACGGCGGGGACGGTGGGGTTGGCGATCTTTTTGTGGATGATTGTTTTTGTGCTTTACAGTGCTTGGCGCGGGTTGCGGGTCCGGCGGGAGCATTGGGCCGCGGGGGAAAAACCCGACCCGCGTTTGTGGTGGACCTTGGGTTATGTTGCGGCATTTTTTGGTATTTTGGTACACAACTTTTTTGATGTAAGTATGCGCTTTGTGTCCACGGGATTGCTCTTTTCCGTGTTTGGCGCGCTGTTGGTGCAGATGAACCGGCCTGACGAGCCGCAGCCGTGTTTGGCTGATCCTGTACGGGGGCGTGCGTGGGGGGGGGTTGTGGTGCAGGGGCTGTTGTGCGCGGGCGTGGCGGCGTTGGCGGGATATTACTTGTATCAATTTGGGCAGACGGCCGGGAATTTCGGCGCAAAGAATTTTGGCGAAGGGCTGCTCAAGGCGGTGGCGTGGGGCAGCTTTTGCGGTTTGACTTTATTGGGGGCGTGGGCGTATTTGCGGGCGGCCTTTTTGGCGCGGTGCGTGCGCGTGGGGTTGGTGCTATTGCTGAGCCTGTGGCCCTTGCAGTGGGTGTACGGATTGTTTTTGGCAGATCATTATTATGGGCTGGCGGCGGAGTTTTCCCGTCGGGGAATGTTTGACGGCGCGCTGGAGTATTACCAAAAGGCCATTTCGGCTAACCCGCTGGAGCCCTCGTTGCGGCAGTACCGTGCGTATGTATTGCGCCAAACGGCCGATTTGACCCGCACCTACGCTCCGGTAAAGGGCGACCGCCAGGGGCAAACCGCCACGGATTATGAACGCGTTTTGCGGGATTTGGACGAGGTCCGCCGCCGTTCGCCCAACCATGCGTTATTGTACCAAGCGTACGGGGAATTTTATTATACCTTTGCCGTGCGTTACACGCAGATGAGTACGGGCACGGCCTTGCCTTATTTGCGCCAAGAATATGAAAAGAAGGCGGTGGAAAATATGGAATTGGCGAAGGAAAATTTCCGCCGCTCGCTGTTGACCGACCCGGTCAATGAAGCTACCTATACTTATTTGGCCAGTATTGCGCTCATGGAGCGTAACCCCGCACAGGCTCAGGCGTGGATAGACGCCTACCGCCGCGGCCCTGAGGGCGTGAGCGAGCCGGAGTTTTTGCAGACGCACCGACACAATGTGCGTATGGATCGGCTGGAGCAGCGTTTGCGTTTGCCGCCGTTTAATTATTTTCCGGACAGGGATAAAAATACCCCGCCGGACGAAAAAAGAAAATAGTGCAAAAGCCCGTCATTTTTTGTAAAATATACGGGTAGTTTGAAACGATTTTGCCAAGATAGCTCAGCTGGTAGAGCAGCCGCTTCGTAAGCGGCAGGTCCGGGGTTCGATCCCCCGTCTTGGCTCTTTTGAAACCCCCCGCTTACGGCGGGGTTTTTTGATGCCAAGACAGCACGCAAACTGCTTTGCGTGCGGTTTAATGTCCTTTTCTCTAGGGCAGAAAAGGGGCAAAAGGCTGCCGCGGGCCTACGGAGCATAAAAAATAAAATTTTCTTTATTCCGCCTTTCACTCGCCGCTTTTGAGCGGCTCAAACAAAAGGCGGATTTTTGTTGTAAATTTTATTTTTTACAGACGATCCTAGGGCCGCTGTTTTAACTGCAAACGGCACGACGGAGAACAACGAAAGCGGTTGGGATCCCCGATAGAGACACTCGGGGATGACGAC
>CAVDMZ010000150.1:1084-2763 GCA_963610115.1 Duodenibacillus sp. | reverse complement strand
ATTGCCGTGTGTCCATTCAATAAAATAATTGGGTATTTCAATAGTTTTTGTTCTATTGCTTTTTTCAATATATTCTGATTTTCTACTTTATTTTTTACCGCTTTACTTGCTCCATAAATTTCATTATTTCGTACAGAGATTAATTCACTGGCCGAAAAATAAGGAACGGACAATATTTCCTTCAATTTATCACATAAACTAGTTTTTCCTACGCCATATGCGCCTGTAATAAAATACACACCATTTTTAAGGCTATCCATCCGAAATATCCTCTCATAAGAAACTTGTATAAGGAAGGCTTCAAAACGACCGAATCAAACTGTCGCTAAATCTCCCCTTATATTATTGTTCATATATGGAACATATTATCATATACCTTTCACGATATTGCATAAAATGGTTTTATAATTGTCCTTAGTTACCATCGCAAACAAACACTTACCGTTACTTTTTTCAGCCCACAAGTTGCCAATATTTTCTTTTTCTTTTGCATCATCAGCAGAAACCAGATGCTCTCCTTTGTACTCTACAGCCAATAGCCGTCCATCATTGAGCAACGCAACAAAATCCGGGTAGAACCGATCAGTTGAAGTTGGAAGGGAAAAAGAATGGGCCGAGCGCTCAATATTACGTACCCAATACTTTACTTCCGGTAAATCATCTAATAATTGGGCACACTTGGCTTCTTCACTATTCATGGGCCCCACAAAAGGATAATAGTGCTTATTAAACCGTATAGAACCATCATATTTTAAATTGACAGGATAATTAGGGCCGAATTCAAAAGAATATTCCATTTTGGTCTCTACAGTTCCCAAATTAAACAGTTGGTCCTGATAACCTTTTTTGTATGCTTGTGAGCGATAGGAATCAATTTTTTGATTAATTGCTTTAGCAAGTAAAAATTTTGTTCGCACCAAAGCATTAATATTCATCTGTCTTTGAACTGTTAAATAATCCACAGTTCGGCGCAAAAATTCTAATAAGATTGGCTGTGGAACATCAATTTGACGAACTTCTCTATCCAACCATCTAGAAAGATCTAAATTCGTCCATAACGATTCAGAATCTTCCACATTACGCAAAAATAAACTGCTGGCAACACGTTCTGTTACACGCTTACCATCAATGTCAATTTCAAACACCTTTCCGCTATGCGAAATTGAAAAATCAGCCGAGGTAAGTTCTGCCGGAAAATCCAGTAACTTCCACCCATTAGGCAGATAAAACTCTCTATCTTGAATGACATTCCATGAATCTTCTGCGAATAAACACAATTGAGGAATCGCAAATTTAGCCCCTTTCTCTGAAAACGAAGGTTCTTGTTTCGTTATAATATTACAAGTATTAAAAAAGGCAATTTGCTCTTGTTTCGGAAGTTTTTGCGCCACTTTACCTAATAGGACAGGATCGGAATCTTCTTTAATCTGTATGGTTACACTCCCATTGGCATTCTCTTTGATTTCCAACGCTTGTTTTTCTTCTATAGTCAAAGAAGATGTATCCAATTTTGTTGTGGTAAAAGTATAGTTTAACCCTAATTTATTCGGTTCCGGTTTCAAAAAGGCTGTACTCTCCTGTTCATCAAACCCCATTTCTACCAAACTATCTTTTAACTTGGCTACAGCATTTGTCCAACAAGCGCTAGAAACATATGCATAAGCCTTATTTAAATCAGC
>CAVDMZ010000150.1:0-1013 GCA_963610115.1 Duodenibacillus sp. | reverse complement strand
GGGACAATCCCAGCCTTCCCGCAAAGCTTGCTTGGTAATCACAAAATCTATGGGACAATTGGGGGCTAATATATTTATTCCGTCCAATCCTTTTTCCTCTCCAGTTGCTATAGCAATCTTTTCGGCAGCAATATGTTCGTTTTCAATTAAATATTGTTTTACCTTACCCTCAGTTGTTTCTTGCCCTTTATTTTCCGCTTGAATAAGTACGATGGGACGAATATACTCTTTTTCCAGTTTTGCCGTTTGGGCTAGTTTATTTTGCATCAAACATGCTTCCGTCAGGCTTTGTTGCCACGTTTGTGTTTCGGTAAGCATGATAGGAAGTTTAATCATCTCTTCGGCTTTTAACTCTACCGCACTTACCCGATACAATACATTGCTTTCTTTTTCGTTGGGAGTAGCCGTAAATTCTAAGATACAAGACGGATTCAAGCGGTTCATAATTTCGCGGTTTAACTCCGTTACAGCTTTGTGTGCTTCATCCACAATAATAATGGGCTCATGAATATGTAATAAATTGGCAAAAGAGTTCTTTACTCTCCCAGCATCGGCTTTACCCACTTCTACTTTCTCTAATGATTCTTGGAATTGGCTAGGAATGGACACAAAATGTGGTTCCAAATTCTCGTTATCGGCATAAATATTGCGGATATCGGTATTTTTAACGTTAAAAGATTGAACGGTAGATACAAATACACAAGTTTTGTTGGCAATATCACTGGGGCGGATATTGGCAAAATCGTCAATATCAAAAATAGCCACGTTCCCATTAAAAGCCGCATCTAATACTTCGCGGTTGGGATGCGTAGGATTCTTAAGTGTTGCAAGAGTTTG
The DNA here is from genome assembly GCA_963610115.1 of Duodenibacillus sp. GTDB lineage: Bacteria > Elusimicrobiota > Elusimicrobia > Elusimicrobiales > Elusimicrobiaceae > Avelusimicrobium. Next base: position 176 of record CAVDMZ010000150.1, on the reverse strand, counting down.
TTCTTTAATCGCAGAAGTAGGAGTCAGCCATAGCACCATGGGAAAATCTTTATCCACATAATGCCGGGCAGCCAACTTAATACTATGTGCGGATAAGAAGGTTTTGCCACCACCGGTAGGTAGGCGCAAACAAACATAGGGAATATCTTCTAGCCCAGTATGGCATGATATGAGAG
>CAVDMZ010000149.1:0-2766 GCA_963610115.1 Duodenibacillus sp. | reverse complement strand
ATAGAGCGGCCTATTTAAACTGGTACATTTATTACAAAAACCGGGCTAAATAGCACCACTTTTTGGCCTTTATACCCAGGATGACCCCATTTTATGTAACGACAGAAAGACAGACGGCAAAAGGCGCACAACAATAAGGCTGAGATTCCCGATTACAACTTTCGGGAATGACGGCATAGATAGACTGGGCTTGCCGCTCCCTGCTCGCCGCCCCCTCTAGGTTGACGGCATAAGAGGAAAAGCCATTCATAAAAACGTCGTCATCCCCGAGTGCCCCTATCGGGGATCCCAACCGCTTTCGTTGTGGTGTCGTTTCGCTGTTCGCCGTTTCGCCGTTAAAACAGCGGCCTTGGAATACACGCAAAAAGCCCCGCGTGAGCGGGGCTTTTTTGTTGGCAAAAGAACTTATTTGCTCGTGGTTACATGAACACCGGGGCCCATGGTAGAGCTCATGGAAATGCTCTTCATGTAAACGCCCTTGGAGGTGTTGGGTTTCACGCGCAAGATGGTGTCCAACACGGCTTTGGCGTTTTCCGCCAGTTTAGCCGCGTCAAAGGAGGCTTTGCCAATCATCGTGTGTACGATACCATACGCATCGGCCTTAAATTCCACGCGGCCCGCTTTGAGCTCGCTGATGGTTTTGGCCAAGTCAAAGGTTACCGTGCCGCTCTTCGGGTTCGGCATCAAACCGCGGGGACCCAAAATCTTGGCGGCTTTAGCCAAGTCTTTCATGGTGTCCGGGGTGGCCACCAAGACGTCAAAATCAATTTTGCCTTTGATAACGTCCTCTACGATGTCCTCCGCTCCGACAAGGTCCGCACCGGCCTTTTGGGCCTCTTGCGCCTTTTCGCCTTTGGCGATGACGGCAATGCGTTTGGTTTTGCCGGTCCCGTGGGGCAACACCACCGTGGTGCGCACCTGCTGGTCGGCTTTCTTGGTATCAATGCCCAAGCTGACGTGCAGTTCTACCGTTTCGTCAAACTTGGCCTTGGCATTGTCTTTCACGATTTGGGCGGCCTCTTCTACCGTGTAGAATTTGGCAGCGTCAAACGCTTTTTTGGCAGCTTCCATTCTTTTTCCCATCTTTAAAACTCCTTTAAGGTATTGTCGGGCTTGCGCCCTCCCTTTGCTTTCTAAATTTATTTTACTACATCTACGCCCATGCTGCGGGCGGTGCCCTTTACCATTTCGGCGGCCTGTTTAATGTCTTTGGTATTCAGGTCGGGCAGTTTTTCAGCGGCGACTTCCTCGCACTGTTTTTGGGTAATCTTGCCCACTTTGTCCTTGTGCGGAGCGCCGGAGCCTTTCGCCAAGCCCAGCTTTTTGATGATGAGCACGGCCATCGGCGGCATCTTGGTGATAAAGGTGAAAGAGCGGTCTTCAAATACAGTAATGACGACCGGAATCTTAATCCCTTTTTCCAGTTTCGCCGTTTTGGCGTTGAACTGTTTGCAGAATTCCATGATGTTTACACCATGCTGGCCCAAAGCCGGGCCCACCGGAGGAGCCGGATTGGCCGCACCCGCGGGGATTTGCAGCTTGATGTAACCTTTAATTTTTTTCTCTTTTGCCATTTTTTACTCCATAATTTTTACTGCTATACAACAGCCCGCACAACGCACGGGCCTAGAAATTTAGTTTTTTTCCACTTGCAGAAAGTCCACTTCCACCGGGGTGGCGCGGTCAAAAACCGTTACCATGACCTTGAGTTTGTTCTTCTGCTCGTTGACTTCTTCCACTTTGCCGATGAAGTGCTTAAACGGCCCTTCGGTAATACGCACGCTTTCGCCGCGTTCAAAGGAAACAATGTGTTTGGGTTTGCCGCCTTCTTCGGTCAGCTCCACAATACCGGCAATTTCTTCCTCCGGCAGGGGCACCGGGTTGGGGTCACCCAAAAAGCCGGTTACGCCGGAAATATTTTTGATAAACCAGTAGGATTCGCTGGTCATATTCATTTGCACCAGCACATATCCCGGGAAGAATTTGCGTTTGCGCAGGATTTTTTTGTTCTGTTTTACTTCCACCACTTCCTCGGTGGGTACAAGCACTTTAAATACGCGGTCGGCGAAGCCTTGTACTTCAATTTGAAGCAAAATCTTCTCGCGGACTTTGTCTTCGTGTCCGGTCTGGGTGTGGACGACGTACCAATTTCTCTCTTCAGACATTAGCGGCCTCCCACCACAAGCCCCAGCACCTTGGTCAGGCCGAAGTCAATAATACCCACATACATCGCCACCAAAGCCACCACAATGGCCACCAAAACGGTAGATTGGGCAACTTCCTTACGGCTCAGCCACGTAGATTTCTTCAGCTCGGACATACATTGCTTGAGGAAATTAATTGCTTTATTCATAAAATATCCTTGCGTAAAACTGGCAGGAGCGGAAGGACTCGAACCTTCAGTCCCGGTTTTGGAGACCGGTGGTTTACCAGTTAACCGACGCTCCCCCAAAATTAGGCTTTCGTTTCTTTGTGCTTGGTGCTTTTGCCGCACTTTTTGCAAAACTTGTTGACTTCAAGTTTATAGTCTTTCTTTTTGCCGCGCACCTGGTAATAATTTTTATTCTTGCAGACCGTGCAAGCCAGGGCAATGGTTATTCTTTCGTTGGTTGCCATCTTTCTTTTCCTTAAGGTAAATGGTTCACTCTTATGATATCTACAGGGACATTGGCTCAGCAATGTCCCTGTAACAGTGAACTAAACAATTGCACTACTCAATAATTTTGGTGACTACGCCCGCGCCCACCGTGTGTCCGCCTTCGCGGA
>CAVDMZ010000148.1:0-2854 GCA_963610115.1 Duodenibacillus sp. | reverse complement strand
TTTTAAATCATCACTAATTTGTATAGAGAAAAAGGCATTTTTCAATGGATTTATTGAAAAATGCCTTTGTATTGATATCGTGCGCGGGGGGGGACTCGAACCCCCAAGCCGTGAGGCATGCGCCCCTCAAACGCACGCGTATACCAATTCCGCCACCCGCGCTAAAAACGTTGTCCTACGAGGGAATCTTTACCGTTTGAGCCCCGCTTTCGCGTTTGGCTTTTTCGGTACTTGTCTATTGTAGCAAAAATTTTGCCCGGGGGCAAACCCTCCGCACCAACGAGGACCCCCTCCCACCGGGAAAGGCTTTCGGCGGCGTCTGCGTTTCCCGTCGGTAAACAAGCACGGAATTTGTTATAATTTATATATCTTTTGTTTCGGAGTTTCTATGAATCCTTTGTTAGCCGTATGGCTGTGTTGGGCGATTGTGGGGTTTTCGCCCATTGCGGGGCGTTATGCCGTGGGGGTAGTCAGCCCAGCCTTACTGGTTTTTTTGGGGACCTTGCTGGCGGTGGCCTTTTTCTCCCCATGGCTGACGCGCCATCACCAATGGCACGCTTTATTTGCCAAAGAAACCCGCTGGAAATTTCTGTTTATCGGCACCTTCGGCACGGCGTTGCCCTTCTCCATTCTATTATGGGCCTTGCATTACACCACCCCGGGCAATGCGGCCATTTTACAACAATCGGAGCTGCTTTACTCACTGCTCCTTGCTTCTGTTTTCTTGCGGGAGCGTCCCACCCGCGGGCAGCTGCTGGGCAGTGCATTGATTTTGGGCGGTGTGGTCCTCATTCTGCTCAAGGAACACTACTCCGTCCGTTGGACGGGGGACCTTATGGTGGTGGGTTGTACCTGGATGTTGCAGGCGGCTTCTTGTCTGGCCAAAAAACTGCCTAAACAGTTGGACCACCGTCTCATCGCCGCAGCACGCAATATGTATGCCTTGCCGGCTTTGGCCCTCATCTTGATCCTTTTGGGCTGGCAAAACGGCTTTACGTTTGAACCGGGGACACGTTCCTTAAGCGTGCTGTTTTATACGGGCATTTTTAAATACGGCTGGGCGATGATTTTATGGTATCAGGCCCTGCGCGCGCTGGATTTAAGCAAAATTACGGCCATTTATTTATCGTATCCGGTATTGTCCTTTGTACTGTCTGTACTACTGGGTATGGAACAACCGCACCTGTATCAATTCTTGGGACTGGTCCTTACTTTAACGGGGGCGTACTGGGTCAGCTTCATCGTTAAAAAACAACAGGAGAAAATATGAAAAAACTCTCCCCCACGGCCGCCATTTGGCTGGCGTGGTTTATTACCGCAGCGAATTTAGTGGCGGCGAAATACGCCGTTCCTTATATAACCTCGGCGCTGTTTTTGTTTTTAAGTTGCGCCGGAGCGGTGCTTTGTCTGGCGCCTTATTTACACCGCACGGGAGGCTGGAAATTATTGCTGGACAAAAAACTCTTTTGGCAGTACCTCGGCTTAGGTACCTTGGGCACGGCCTTACCGATGACGGTGTTTATGATTGCGCTCAATTACACCACCCCTACCAACGGCGCCATTTTAAACCAATTTGAAATTGTTTATTCGCTCCTGCTCTCGTGGCTGCTGCTCGGAGAGCGCCCTTCGCTCAAACAGCTGGGCGGTTCCGTCTTGGTCATTGCCGGGGTTACATTGCTGTTGTGGCAGGCGGGGCTGAACATACAGCTTAAGGGGGACTTGATGATTGTAAGCTGTCTGTGGATGTTCCAGCTCAGCCATATCTTTGCCAAAAAATTGCCCGCCGCCATGCTGCCGGGGCAAATTGCCGCGGCGCGTGCTTTATTTGCTCTGCCGGCACTGTTTTTGCTTATAATATATGTAGCGTGTACGCAAGGGCTGATGTTTGTGCCGACACCCGCCTTGTGGGGGGCTTTGGTCTTCAGTGCGGTAGTCAATTATTTTTTAGGCAATACCGTTTGGTATTTTGCTATACGCCATATGGCACTGGGTAAGGCGACGGCGATTATCCTCTCTTATCCGGTCATGACGTTTGTCTTGTCCATATTACTGGGGCTGGACAAACTGACCCTTTTCAAAACACTCGGTCTGATATTGGCCATGGGCGGGGCCTACATTGTAACAGGCACCATCGGCAAACAAGGAGAGGCAGCAAAATGAAAAAATTGGTACTTTTTGATTTGGACGGCACTTTGGTTTCGGCGGCGGGGGCCGGGCGCACCGCGCTGGTCAAGGCCGTTAAAGCCCTCTACGGCAAGGAACCCCAATTTGAACACGGTTTGATTTCCGGCCGGACTGACACGGACAATTTTGCCATTATCTATGAGCTGGTCAAGGGGAAAAAAGCCCCCAAGGCAGAGATTAAAAAAATCCACAACAAATATTTAGAGCTTTTGCCGGCGCAAGTACAGGCCGGCTGCAAAAAGAAAGCCTATAAACTGATGCCCGGCATTAAAAAATTGTTGGAAAAACTTTCCAAAGAAAAGGATATTGTACTGGGCTTGGGCACGGGCAATATTGAACAAGGCGCACAGATAAAACTAGCCCCGTCCGGTCTGGCGAAATATTTTGTCTGCGGCGGATACGGCGAGGACGGCCACCGGCGCGAGGATATGCTCAAGGCCGCCGTCAAACGGGCCGAAAAATACTGCAAAACTAAATTCGCCCCGGACCAAGTATATGTGGTGGGCGATACGCACCGCGATGTATTGGCCGCCAAAAACTGCGGCTTCCACAGCGCGGCCATAACGGGAGGATTTGGCGATGCGCACCTGTTGCAGCGGGCCGCGGCGGAGCTGGAAATTAAAAATTTCAATGACCTTCAAACCTTCTATGTGTGGCTGGGGCTCCATAC
>CAVDMZ010000147.1:0-2910 GCA_963610115.1 Duodenibacillus sp. | reverse complement strand
GGGTTTCTGAATGAACACAAAACGCGGGCTTAAAAAAGCCTTTACATTGACGGAGTTATTGGTGGTGGTCATCGTGTTGGGCGTGTTGGCGTCCGTGGCGGTGCCGAAGTTTTCTCGCGTACTGGAAACGCGCAAAACGACCGAAGCAGAGGATGTTTTGTCCTCTCTGCGTACGGAACAGGAGCACCGCTGTGTACAGGGAAAGAACTATAAAATGGACTTGGCGTCATTAGAAACATCCGCCTCGGCCAGCAATAGTAAAAATTACACCTATTCGCTGACGGCAACGGGGGCCAAAGCTACCTCGGCCAAGGGTTATACTATCGCTATGCCGGCTTATCAAAACGGGCAGCTGTGCTGTGAGGGAGAGTATTGCAGCAGTTTAAACAAGAGCTATCCGTCCTGTTCATCTCTTTCCGTGCCGGACGATGAATGTGCGGCCACCTGTGCGGAAAATCCCGCCCAAGAAAAATGCTGCACCTCCTCTCAAAAATGGGACGGAACCCAGTGCATCGCCAAAGGCCTTTGCGAAGACGAGGATGACCCGGAGCGTTGCTGCTATGACTTGGACGGAGCGCATTGGGATCTGAGCACAGACAGCTGTGTACAGGGAGAGTGTGAACAACTTCCAGATGAAGATGACATGAATACACAAAAGCACTGCCCCACGGGATATACAGGCACGCTGACCCGCGAGTGGGATAGCTTTTATTGCCGCTGGAGCGATTGGGAAGGCGAGTGTAAAGAATTTGAAGGAAAATGGACCCACGTTGGTAGTTTTTCTAATTCGGACCAACCCAGCACAAACGCAGCTCTTGAAGCCATGCAGGCCAAATATGGCGCCGACATATCAAGTTGTGCTTTTACAGGGGGAAATGAATCATCTTGCAGCGGCTCTTCCCAAGGGAAAGTTTGCTATATACATGAAACCCGGGATGACTATGATATATCCAGCAACAATGAATGTGAAACCTTGGGATTTTGCTACACGGTAGATGATTATTATGTGTACCGTTGCAATTAATTCCGCTTGGCCGACAGTATCCCCCCCGCCACGGCACATAAGGCGCCAAAGAGCAGAGCGGCACGGTATCCGCAGATAAAGGCCGGGGCGGCGTCCAGCCCTCGCTTTAGGGCCCACGCTTGCCCCGCCGAAAACACGGCCACCGATAAAGCAATCCCTCCAATCATCCCCCCATTGCGGGCCAAGGCATTGACGCTGGCCACAACACCCAGCTGCCCCTTGGGAGCGGCACTGACGACGGTGTTGTTATTGGGCACTTGAAACGTGCCCGATCCGGCCCCCATAATGAGCTGCGCCAGTACAATATAAGAAATACTCGGGGCAGAGCCGATGAACGCAAACATCAATGTTCCTGCAAGCAAAAAAACAAATCCGGCCGTGGTAATCACGCGGGCGGGCCACTTGGCACACAACGCGCCCGACACCGCCGAGGTAACGGCCAGGGTCAGCGGAAAGGGCAGCATCAATAACCCAATTTGAACGGGGTCCATGTGCATGATGTCTGTTAAATAAAACGGCAACAATACCGAGTTGCTAAACAGCGAGGTAAACCCCAGCACCGCCACCGCCAAACCGTAAGAAATGGCCGGAATACGGAAGATTTCCACGCCGATAAACGGCGTTTTGGAGATTTTTTCCCGCCGTAAAAACAATCCAAAAAATACCGCCGCCAAAGCAAAGGCGGACAAAATCCGCGCCGAAGTCCACCCCAAGGCAGCCCCCGTGTTGAGCGCGTACAAAAAAGCAAAACTGGTTACCACATAGTATAGCGCGCTGCAGGCATCCATTTTCAGTTTTTTGACGGCGCGAAAGCGCGGAATAATATAAATCCCCCGCCACACGCCTAAGACGCATACGGGCACCGAAATCCAAAAGACCGACGGCCAGCCCCACGCCTGTATCAGCGCACCACCCACGGCCGGACCCGCCAAAGACCCGCACGCCACCACCGCACCAATTGCGCCAAAGGCTTTGCCCCGGGTCTTTCCGTGGAAAATCTGCGCAATCAATGCCTGCGAAGTGGCCATCATGGCAGAGGAGCCTACCCCCTGCACTGCCCGCGCAAACAGCATAGCCGGTAAGGACCCCGCCACCGCGCCCAGCACCGCACCGATGCCAAAGGTAATAAAGCCGCCCAAATACATCCATTTCCGGCTGTACATATCCGACAGTTTGCCAAATACCGGCAACAAGCAGGTCAGCACCAGCAGATACATGCTGACCACCAGCTGGATATTTTCCAGCGTAACGTGAAATTGCGTGGCCATGGTGGGCAGGGCGATATTGACAATCCCCGCCGACAATGTGGACATAAAAGTCCCATTGGCCGTAACGGAAAAAATAGTCCACTTGCGTGAGAGTTTAAATTTACCTATATTCATAAGGGCATAAAACCGGCCCGCATTCCCCGCAGGCCGTGTATTTATATTATAGCTTTTTATGCATCCCCTACGGGGCGCACCCCGACGGCGGGATCTTGGGACCCAAAAGCCAAACGTCCGCAGACCTATCCTGAGGAATATTCCCCTTTACAGGCAGGCTTTTTTTGATTAAACTATAAGTATCCGTATTGGAAACACTGATTAGGGAGAAGTCTTTTTGTCCTTTCGCCTAAAGAGTGTTGTTTTTTTTCATCCAAGAGAGGCCTAGGTAGTTATGGGTCCAAAAAACAAAACGGACGGGTCTAAAGACCCATGCCAACCACGGTGGATTGGCGTTATACTATAAGGTAGTAGGCGTATATCTTTTTATTTTTATTAAAGAGGCTTCTATGCTAAAACTTATCTCGTTGTTCATCAGTTTTTCCTTAATCTTTTCGTCCGTAGCTCCGTCGTATGCGCAGGGGGCGGCGGCGGTGGCGCAACAAAAGGCGGCGGCGCAGGGGC
>CAVDMZ010000146.1:0-3051 GCA_963610115.1 Duodenibacillus sp. | reverse complement strand
GCCGCCAGCATCAACCCCTTTTGGCCTTCCTTGAGGTTTTTGGCCGCCAGCGCGCGCTGGATAATCGTTTGGTTGCAGCCCCAATAAAACAGGTTCACCAAAAGCAGCCCGGTAAAGATTGTCAAAAAGGGCACCGGGTCATTGGGCCCGCCGATGGCATTAAATTTTTCGGGGTGAGCGTCAATGACGGTTTCTAAGCCGCCCAGCATATCCCCGCCCCCCACATACATCAAGGCAAAAACGGGAATCATCAGCCCGCCGATAATCAGCCCGATGCCGTTGAGTGTATCGGCAATGGCCATAATGCGCAAGCCGCCGGCCAAGCTGTAGATCACCCCCAGCACCCCGATTGCCACCACCACCACGACAATCGCCGTCATATAACTAATGTGGAAGGTGCCCATAATGTCAAAAATACCGCCCATGCCAATCGCGCCGGAATAAAGCACCGTGGGCAGCAAGATCAACACATAGCCCGCCAAAAACAGAAAGTTGACAATTTGCTTGGTGGCGGCGTCATAACGGTCCCCGATGAAATCCGGGATCGTGGCATAGCCCTTTTTGAGGTAGCGGGGCAAAAAGAAAAAGGCCACGACAATCAACACCACCGACGCCCCAACTTCATAGGCCATGCCGGACATATTAAACATGTAGCCCTGTCCGTTCAAGCCCACCATTTGCTCGGTGGAAAGATTGGTCAGCAACAATGAAGCAGCAATCACCCACCCGGTCAGACCCCGCCCCGCCAGGAAGTATCCGTCCTGCGAAGACGTGTCATTCTTGCGCGTGAGGTAATAAGACAGCCCCAGCACAAGTGCGGTAAAACCTACAAACGACACAATGGTCAGCAACATCCGTCCTCCGTCCTATGATAAGATATACATCTACAGCCAAGGCGGCTTGGGCCGCCACTTCCTGCCAAAACGGTGCGGGGCTGGGAACCCCAAAAAAGGACTTGCTTAAATGCGCCTGAACGGCTATACTGTCGGTATACTCTCATTTTAAAAATAAAAGGGGCGTTCGTCAATTTTTTTTGGAGGGGAATCTATGCTGATTTGGTTTTTATGCGGTTTTACATGTGCGGCAGCGGCGTTGGTGGTGGCGGCCTATTTTAAGTTTATCGCCTTGCGTAAGGCCGTCCTTCACGCCCGCCTGCGGCTGGAGGCGTGCTTAAAAATACGCCGGGAGCTTCTCCCCAGTTTGGCGCTCTGCGGCGCGGGGATGAAAGGGGTGGACAGGGCGTTTGCCTATGCGCTCAGCCACCTCAAAGAGCCGCAGGACCGGGGCGGCAGTTTGGGCCAGCGTATCGCCGAAGAGGCCGAAATATCCCGCCATTTACAAAAGCTCTTTTCCGCCGCGCAAGACCAGCCGGAACAAGACGGCCACCTTGCCCATTTGCAGGAGGCGGTGGCGGCTGCAGAGCACAAAATTGAGCAAGGCAAAAAACGCTACAACAGCGCCGTGCGGGATTTTAATACGTTAAGCGCGGTTTTTCCGTTGAGTTGCATCGCTAAACTTATGGAGTTGGAACCGCTGGAATATTTTGATTTTGAGCCCAGTCTAAAAAAATAGTTTCTTCTTGTGAAACTCCCCGGGGGGTAGCCCGGGGAGTTATGGTTATATAACGAAACATTTGGATAAAAATCGTTTTGTTCCGCTTATTTCGTAAGACGCAGTTCTGTTCTGCGGTTGGCCTGACGGCCGGAGCGGATGTCGTTGCTGTGGCTGGGCCGGCTGGAACCGTTCCCTACCGTTTGTATGGGGTTTTTCAGGCCATACTCTTGCTGCAACAGACGTTTCACTTCCTGCGCACGACGTTCGGACAAGGCCTCATTATAGGCGTCCGGTCCGCTCGTGTCGGTATGCCCCTCCACCACAATCACGGCACTGGGATAGGCGGCCAAATCTTGCACAATGGAGGCCAGCGCTTCCCGGCCTTCCTGGGTCAATTCCACCGAATCAAACTCAAAACGCACCGGCGGCAACACGGCCTGCACTTGCATTTCCTGATTTTGAACCGGTGCAGCATAGCTTACCACTTCGGATGCGTCCAGAGTCAGGTGGTCTATAGGTTCTTCGCCTGAATGATTGGAAGAAGCACATCCCACCGCAAGGCAACTAAGCAACACAGCACATGTAATGATAAAAGCATTTTTCATGGCTATACTCCTGCGTATAGACGCCGCCGAAGGGTTTCTCCGGCGGCGTCATCTCTCATAGATTATTTCTTTTGGGCTACTTGTTTTTCCAGCGCTTCAATTCTATCCAACAGCGCCTTCAACTGAGCGGGAGTGATGTAAACCTCGCCCTCTTTAGCCTGCACAGCCGTGTGTTTGGCTGCATTGATGGTAACCTGCTTGGCGTTGACCGTATATTGTTTCTTCGGTTTCAGGAAGCCGAAAGACACACCGGCCTTGACGACGTTGTTGTCAAAGCTGGTATCGGCCGCCACGCCGGCATTAAACGCAATGTTTTCCGTCGCGTAGAAGTTGGCGCCGGCAGCCATGGCAGCTTCTCCTTTATAGAAGCCGGTGCCCAATTGGAACTGCAAGCGGCCCGCTTCCATACCCAACGGTTGCAACGCGGTCAAAGCGGCCACAGAAGCCATACCGGTGCGGGTTTCGTCTTTGAGGTTGTCCACGCGGGTATTCAAGCGGTTGGTTTCGTTCACCGTCGCAACATCCACACCGTTAACCGTAGGCGTCTTCGTAAAATTCACCGCTTTTTCGGCACCGGTGGAATCATAGAAGCTCACGTCCCCATTCGTGTCATCCAACACAAAGGAGTTTCTACCAATGTGGATTTTGCCGTCAGCCGTGCGGTGGAAGTCTTTGTCAATCTCCAAGATAGCGTCGGTAACGTTGGACGCCAACTTTACACCTGCTCCTTTGCCGGTGGAGAAATCCGCCGAGCCCACTTGGCCTTGCAAGGTGGTAATATTGCCCTGATTGGTGGCAATATTGGCCGCATTGGTGGCAATATTGGCCTTATTATCGGCAATATTGGTTGCATTGGTGGCAATATTGGTCGTATTGGTGGCAATATTGGTCG
>CAVDMZ010000145.1:0-3114 GCA_963610115.1 Duodenibacillus sp. | reverse complement strand
AAGGCTGTTGTGTCGTTTCGTTGTTCGCCGTTCACAAAATGCCGTCATCCCCGAAGTTGCGGCCCGCAGGGCTCGGGGATCTCAACCGCTTTCGTTGTTACTCTTTTACCGTTACATCAACATAAAGTCATGCTGGAAATTCAGCGGCACACAGCAACATTTCCAAAGCCTTGAGGGAAGCCTTGGCAATGTTACGCTCGCGCGTAGCGGAAAAATGAAATTCCCGGGCAAAACTGCCCTGCGGCCCCGCCACGCCAATCCATACCGTGCCGACGGGTTTGTCTTCCGTGCCGCCGTCCGGCCCGGCCACCCCGGTGGTAGAAACCGCCCAATCCGCCCCGGTCAGCCGGCGCACGCCCTCGGCCATTTGGCAGGCCACCGGCTCACTCACCGCCCCGTAGCGGCGCAAGTCCTCCGCCGACACGCCCAAAGCCCGTATCTTTACGTCATTGGCGTAAGACACGACCCCGCCTAAAAAATAACGCGAGGCCCCCGGCACCGCCGTAATCAAATGGGCCAAATAGCCCCCGGTGCAACTTTCCGCTACCGCCACTTTCACACCCAAGCGGACAATCTCTTTGGAAAAATGTTCCTCGGCAGAGGCTCTTTCCCCCTCTATCCAACGCCGCGGCGCCAAAGCCTCTTTCAAGGCAGCCCAATAAGTTTCCAGCTGGGCTCCGCCCCCGGGCCCCTTAGCCGTCAAACGCAGCCGCACATACCCCGGCGAAGGCAAATACGCCAGCCCCAACTGCGCGGGCAGGCTGTCCTCATAGGCGCGCAAATGCAAGGCCAGATCCGATTCGGGCTCGTCAAATACCGTCAGCATTTTGTATTGAATCAAATCCCCGCCCAACCGTTTTTTGACCCGCGGCAAGACCTCTGCTTCCAACAAATATTGCATTTCAGACGGGACCCCCGGCAAGGACACCGCCACCCGGCCCCCGCGCTCAAACCACATGCCGCTGGCGGTGCCTTTTCTATTGCGCAGCAGCGTGCAGGCTTCGGGCAATTCGGCTTGGCTTTTGTTGTAAGCGTTCAGGGTCCCCTTGGGATAATGGGAAACAAATTCCTCCACCCAGCGGTACGCCGTTTCATTAAACACCAGCCGGGTACCAAAAAAATCCGTCAAGGTTTTTTTAGTCAAGTCATCCCGGGTAGGGCCCAGCCCGCCCGTCAGCAGAACCAAGTCACTGCACGACAGGGCTTCGCGCAACGCCGCCGTAATAGCGGCCGGAGTATCGGCCACGGAGCGTATTTCCACCGTTTCTATGCCCAGCCGGGCCAAGGCCGCCGCGGCATAGCGGGAATTGGTATCTAAAATTTGACCCAACAAAATCTCATCGCCAATAGTAACAATAAATGCTTTCATATGTCTATTGTAGCACTTTGCGCAGGCAGACCCCACGCAGAAATTTCTATAATTATTTTATGACCAAAACAGAAAAAGCCGTGGAACTCTTTAAAAGCGGGTACAGCTGCTCCCAAGCCGTGCTGTGCGCGTTCGCGCTGGAGCTGGGGTTGGACGAACAGAGCGCGCTCAAAATGGCTGCTCCCTTCGGGGGAGGCATGGGCCGCATGCGGGAAGTATGCGGCGCCTTTAGCGGGCTGCTGATGGCCGTCGGACTCAAGTATGCCCCGGCTGATCCCAAAGACCCCACCGCCAAGGCCGCACACTATGCCTTGGTGCAAAAGTTGGGGGCCGAATTTAAGGCGCAAAACGGCTCACTCATCTGCCGGGAACTGCTGGGCTTACCGGGCGCGCAAAAACCGCAGCCGGACCCGCGCACCGGGCAATATTATAAAAAACGCCCGTGTGCCGATATGGTGGCCTGTGCAGCGCAACTGATGGAAAAATTATTACAACAGGAAAACAAATAACATCGGGCGGGGCCCGGCGGATTTCTGCAGAGAGCCGCTTGTCCCGGCCGGGAAGTTTCTTCGTGTTCAAAAAAAAATTGACGCCGCGCTTTTAAGTTGTTAAAATATATGTACGGAAGAATTTGAGCCGTTGGAGTCGTGGTGTAGCCTGGTCTAACACGCTGCCCTGTCAAGGCAGAGACCGCGGGTTCGAATCCCGTCGACTCCGTATTAATTTAAAACCCCGCCTTACGGCGGGGTTTTTGTAAATATTTATCCCCCGGGCACTCTGCCGGGGGAAAGTTATTTGTACGGATTAAAATTACTTACAGTAAGACGTGTATTTACGGGTCATTTCGGAGCAGTTGCTGGAGGATGTAACTTCCGTGCCATTACTCAACACCCAATTTCCGTTTTCCCCACGGCGGGTAACAGTGCCGCTTTCTTTCGTCCCTGCATAGCCAGAAAGACCGTTCCCCCAAGTGCCGTAGCTTTTATACAGCGTTGTTCTATAAGTGCCGCCACTGTTATTGACATCGTATTTAGTGTACTCATAGAGTCCCGTCCCTTCATTGTAAAAAATCGTCTGGTACAAATATCCTTCCGCCGTGTAACGGGCATAATATACTTCTTGTTCGTTCACCTTAATCATATACTTATACATGCTGCCTTTGTCTTGTACGATCAAGAATGCCTCGCCGTCCTCTGTTCTGTAACCGCAACTCCCGCTGGAAGACCAAGCACAATTCTTATTGACGAAGTTATACTTACTAAACCAAGAATTGTACCCTGAACCGGTACATTCCCCGCCACAGACACACGGATATGCCGCCGCATAAGTAGAACAGGCACAGCTGTTGGGCGAGCACACGCACGGGTTCTTTGCCGCATAAGTAGAACACGCACAGCTGTTGGGCGAGCACACGCACGGGTTCTTTGCCGCATAAGTAGAACACGCACAGCTGTTGGGCGAGCACACGCACGGGTTCTTTGCCGCATAAGTAGAACACGCGCAGCTATTGGGCGAGCACTCACACGGGTTCTTTGCCGCATAAGTGGAACACGCACAAGTATTGGGCGAGCACACGCACGGATTAGAGGATTTGTAGCTGGCGTCGCACTCACAGCGGTTGCTTTGGGCATACTCCTCACACGTGCAATCCTCACACGGCGCCGCGCATTCATCCTTCGGCACGGAAAGTGACGAGCAAGACGGATAGCTCTTGTTTAAACTGCTGCAATAGCTCCCCTCACAGC
>CAVDMZ010000144.1:0-3156 GCA_963610115.1 Duodenibacillus sp. | reverse complement strand
GGACTACCTTGCCGATGAAACCTTTGCCGCCATTCTGAAAGAGGCGGAAAAGTATATGGGATACCCCTATGTATAGGGTTTCTGATGATGTTTATTATAGCACAATCAATCCGGGGTTTCTACTCCCCCGGTCAATGGTAGTTTGGGATATAGCGTAATTTCAAAATCATCTTTCGGCCCTGTGCGCTTGTCCCGTCGGTATGTGATTTTCTCCAAAATCTCCTTGAGCATTTCGTTTTTCGCCGTTGCGCTCGGTAATGCCTCGTAGACTTTCAGCAGCTTTTTCACTTTGGGAATGAGGTTTTTCCGGCTTTCTGCTGCCCGCTCCGCACTGGAAAGAGCGGCGGCGGCTGCTTCCCTGTTCTCTTTGGCCTCTGCTATCTGTTCGGCCAGAACGCGGGAGCGGTCAAGAAACGTGTCCACGTCGTAAACGTCCAGCTCTAAAAGCTCATGCGCCCGCGCAAGCTGCCGCTCACGGTTCGCAAGCTCTTTATCTGCTTGAGTATAGGCGCGTTTTGCAAGGGCTATCAATTCATCTTCTTTGTCCGGCTCTGCCGTCCATTCCAGCTCGTACCCATTTAGCCAGCCGGAAAGAGCCTCAAATACACGCGCCTCGAATATTTCATAGCTTACGCCGACATTATCACAAAAGCGGTTCCGGCATTTCAGCATGGTATAGCCTCTTGCGTTCGTCCATAAGGCCAGCACCCGCCCGCACTTCTCGCACACGGCCACCCCGGAAAACGGGTTCTTGAGTTCGCCGTTTAGGTGGACAGGAGCGGGGCCGCGCTGCGCCAGTTTGTCCGCCGCCTGCTGGAATGTGGCCGGGTCTATGATGGCTTCATGCAGGCCGTCCGCCAATATCCAGTTTTCGGGGTCTGATATATACCGCTCCGGCGTAACTTTGCCGTCCTCAACCTTGCGCTTTGTCTTTCGGCGGTTCCAGCGCACTTTGCCGATATACACGGGATTTTGCAGAATTAAATCTATTGTCCGTGTGCGCCAGTCCCTCCCACCGGACGGGGCCGGAATATTCATGCGCTCAAGCGTCCGGCAAATGGGGTGTGCGCCTATGTCTTTCATGGAGCCGTCGGGCATGGGTTCGCCCTGCGTGTATAGCTGGAATATCAGCTTTACAACTTCCGCCTCCTCCGGGATAACCTCAAGCGTCCAGCCTTTGCCGTTTTCTATCCGTACCCGCTTATAACCGTAGGGGCAAGAGCCGCTTACCCATTTCCCCTCTTTGCTCGCCGCCTCACGCCCGCGCATGAGCCGCCGCTTGATGGTCTTATACTCCCTGCGTGACATGAAAAGCCCAAACTCAAAATATTCCTCGTCGTACTCGTTCGTAGGGTCATAGGTTTTCAGCGGGGTTACAATCTTTGTTTCGGAGTATTGGAACGTCTGCGCCACTATGCCTTGGTCTATCGTCTCGCCACGGGCAAGGCGTTCCACCTCCACAACCAGCACCCCGGCCCAGCGTCCGGCCTGTACCTCCTGTAAAAGCCGTTGCATGACAGGGCGGGCCGCTATTGTGTCCCCGGACACAATCTCCCTGTATATCTCCGTAATGTTCAACCTGTCCCGCTTTGCAAGCTCCAATAAAAGCCGCTCATGCCGGGCAAGGGTTTCCCCCTCGCCGTGGGCCTCCGCGTCCAAATCCGCCCTTGATTTTCTCAAGTATATGCAATATTCCTCTTTTGCCATAACACGCCTTTCCCCTTGCGGTTCCATAATCGGCGTGATATAATAGCCACACCGACGAAATATCTTGAAGCAAATAACACGCGCTTGTCTCTGTGGTGGGGAGGGCGGGTGTTATTTGCTTTTTGTATCGTACCATGATAGCCCTGTGTTGTCGAGCGGGTGTGCTGCCGCTTTTTGCGGCGGCCTATGTTGGGAGAGAATAAAGCTCCCGTTTGTCATTTTCCGTAGTTCGCCCGCTGTTCATCTATTTTGCGGCCTGTTTTTTCGGGGCTTTTCTTGCTGTATTGTATATCTCGTAAGAGATTACAATACAGTTCTTTTATTCTTAAATTATATTCCAATTCTTATATACGAGGTCGCGTGGCGGCCTCTTTAAGTAGTCGTGTGGCGACCTCCGTTATTTTGTAAATACAACTCAAAAAAGCGATTTTTATTAAAGCGGGCATAGCTGAAAAAGCCTTTATTTTCAATGTTTTTTGGGTGTCTGTTCCGTTTTCGGGGATTTTCTCCCCGGATATCCCCGGATATTTTCGGAAATCCCCGTAAATCCTCAACAAATCCCGTAATTTTTGTTTTGCCGCAGCAAATCTAAAAATTTTGCCGCCAATTTTGCCGCGTCAAAACGTCCGGCAAAACGAGCGGCAAAAGTCACTTTATGCGGTAATGGGTAAAACTTTGTCTTGACCGTTTCCCGTCTTTGATTACGTGCGCTTGACGGGTTTCTATCAGTCCTTTTTCTGCAAGCTCTTTCTTGGCCTTTTTCAACGTGGTTAATTTAACGCCGCTGACTTCTGATAAATCGTTGTCGCTCTGGTAAAATTCATCCTCGCCGCCTTTTGTCAACCTGTGTTCCAACTCATTCAGCACGACATAAAGCCACTTGGCCTCTGTTGACAGGCTTTTATATTCATCTGTGAATATTTTTCGTGACAGCTCCAAATAAAAGTGTTTGCCGTGCTTTGCCATGCCTTACGCCTCCCCGCCTATGCTATCGCGCTCGGCGGTTCCGCTACCTGTATGCTCCGGCTGTGTCGCGTCTATCGGCGTTCCGTTCTCCCATAGCTCGCACTCGGATATGTCTATATCCTCATTCCACGATATGCCGCAGCCCCCGCAATCTACCGTAACATTTTTGAATAGAGCCGGGTTATCCTTTAGCGGCGTGAACATCTGCGGAAACTCCGGGAAAAGCTGCTTTACATCATACAGCTTTTTTACTCCATTCACGAAAAGAACGGATAGCATGAGATTATCAAGTGCTTTTACTTCTTCTACTCTGATAGATAAAGCCATTCTTTAAGCCCCCTTTCCGGGTTTAGTTCCCCTCGCATTATTCCAGCGGGGGGAGCTTTTTAATTGTTTTGGTGTCCCACATTTTCATAATGTCGGCTTTGTATTCCTCGGCCCATTCTCTAACCAAACTTTGGGCTTTTCTCGGCAAATCTCCCT
>CAVDMZ010000143.1:0-3168 GCA_963610115.1 Duodenibacillus sp. | reverse complement strand
CTCCCTAGGGCCCTGGGGCCCTCTTTCATTATAAAGATTTTTCAGGCTCCAGCACAAGCACCACGCGGTTTTTGCCCGCGTCATCGGGCAGCTGCACCGCCTTGACCGTGCATTTGACATTCTTATTGACTACACTGCCGCGCAAGACCCGGCCGGAGTTTTCCAACGCTTCCCCCACCACTTGGATGATGTTTTGCTGGCGTCCGTCAAAAATATCCAGCAAATGTACCGGGCCCTTTTTGGTGATGTTCATTTCAAAATTGGTGTAGAGAATATTGTTATTCTCGTCAATGACCAGCGCGCGCGAACCGCGCGGCACGGTAACGGCCAAAATGGTCTTCCACCATTTCTGCTCTTTTTCTAAGGACAAGATTTCCACATTCTCCAGACTCTTTACTTCCTCCTTGATTTTGCCCAACATAACCACAATGGCACGCGCCACCGCACCAATTTCATCGGCGCGGGGAGTAAAAGGCAGCTCCAGGCGGTTGAGCGACACGGCATCCACCGCGTCCTTTAAATTCTCTAAGGGGCGGATAATCTTGAGCAGCAGAAATAAATACAGCACACCGCCAATGAGCAAAATCATAATAAACGCACCCACCCCATAACGCACCATGGACTGGCGGATCAAGGCCTTGGCCGACGCGCGCGACACCGTAATATTGACCACCCCGGCCACCGTATCTTTGGCCAGTACAGGGATCGCCATATCGTAATAGTTGCCGTCGTTAAACATAATGGCTTTGGGCACCCGGTCGCGGATGGCCTGCGGGACTACGGCGGTGGCAAAGCCCACTTCATTGCCATAGTCGGAATAGGAAATTTTTAGAAAGCGCGTGTTTTCGTGCCAGCGGACGGAGCCGTCGTCGTTGAAGTACACCAAGTCCTTGATGCGGTCATCGTTCTTTTTCCACGCCTTCATCACTTCGGCTTCGCGGAAGGTGGCATCGCTGCGGGGGCGGGAGGAAAGGCTGGATACGAGCAAGGGCGCGCGGAAACGCACCATTTCCACCATTTCGTTTTGCAGTTTTTTATCAAAGACGAACTTAAACAAGTTGTAGTAAAACAACCCGCCGATAACGGCCGCATACAGCGACACCAGTACAAACCATAAAGTCCACTTGGAAGTCAATTTCATATTGTTCCCCGTCTAACGGATGCCCGTCAGCTCTTCTACGCGGCGCAGGCCGGAATCTGCATCGGTGTTGCCCGGATCCAGCTGTTTGGCCGCAATCCACGCCGCGCGGGCGCGCTCGTAATCGTCCTGGTTATACGCGTCCAATCCCTCTAAATACTTTTGGTGGGAAGCCGCGCGGGCCTCGGCCGATACCCGTCCGCCCGTAGTGCCGCCCAAACCAGCCACTGCTTGGTTGGTATCGGCGGCCGTCTCCGGCGCAAGCGGGCTCAAACCGCTTCCTTCTACCGTTACGGTTTCAATGGGTTCGGTTTCTTTGGATTGTTCTTCGGCCTCTTTGGCTTTGGCTTCGGCCGCTTGGCGCACCGCCTCTTGTTTGCGGCGCAAGGCGTCCTCTTTGGCGTTGCGCGCCTTTTTAATCAGGCGGTCCATATTGGAGGAATCGGCCCCCCATTTTTTGGCATGGGTCCAGTAATTGATAGCACTGTCAAATTTTTGGGCTCCGTAAGACTTATTCCCCGCCGCGTAATAGCTAGAGGCAATTTCGTCTTTAAGCTGCATCATGTATTTTTGTACACGCTGGTCGCCCGGCTGGATTTTGGCAATCCGCTCAAACACGGAGTAGGATTCCAAATATTGACCTTTGTTGTAAAAATCCATGGCCTGTTCCATAGCCTCTTGCACTTGCTGTTTGCGCAGCAGGTTTTCGGTCTGGGCGATCTTATTGACCAAGGCCGGGTCATCCTTGCGGATCAGCAGCGCATTGTACCAGTTGTCCAAAGCCTCTTGGTAGTTTTGCTTGTCATAGGCCACATTGCCGCGGCGGCTGTACTCTTGGGCAATATCCTTGTCAATGCGTTTCTTCCAAGCCAGGGCCTTGCCATTATGCGGCTGAATAGTTAAAATTTCATCTAATTTCTCATTGGCTTCCACCAAGCGGCCGGAATCATACATCCGGTTGGCCTCTTGGAACTTGGCTTCCAGAACCTCCGCCTCGGAAGTGGTGCCATACGCCCCCATATGCCCGGCCTGCTTGGCCAAGGTAGAGGCTTGGGTGAAGTTGGGGTCAATGCTTAAAATGGTTTGCGCCATTTCTTGGGCGCGCTGATAGTCCCCCCGCTTGTAAAGGGTGTATGCGTTTTCATACACTTGGCGCAGCATATAGTTTTGGATGCGCTGTTTCTCCAGCTGGACCGTGGAGAGATACTGCTTCTTTTCCTCCACGTCATTAAGCGTACCCAACGTAATTTTGTTTAAATCCAGCAACATGCCGGCTTCCTTGCCATGCTGGCGGACGGGGTTAGGCTGGCGCAGCGGCGCGGCGGCTACACTCAAGGCACTGCAAACGGCTAAAACGGCAAAAAGTTGTTTTTTCATAAATTTTATCCTCTCTAAAAGCTGAGCCCTTGCGAGAGCAGCCCTTTAATCATCGGAGACAATATCAAAATAAAAATCGTCGGGAAGATGAAGATAAAGAGCGGGAACAACATCTTGGTGCTGGCTTGGGCGGCCAGTTTTTCTGCGCGGCTCATGCGGCGGGTGCGCAAGTCCGTAGAAAAATTGCGCAGCAGGTCCACCAGGCTGGTACCCAATTCATCGGATTGAATAATCAGCCCCACCAAGGAGCGCACTTCCTGCACGCCCGTGCGGTTGGCAAAGCGCTCCAATGCCTCGCGGCGGGAGTAGCCCAGTTTAATTTCATTGAGTGTTTTTTCCAGCTCTTCTTCCAAAATAGTTTTCTTCTTGGCAATACTGATAATTCTTTCAAACGCGGTCAAGTAGTCCAGCCCGGATTCAATGACCAGCGCCGCCAAATCTACCGTCGTAGAGAAATTGCCCAAGATTTCCGCCTGTCTTTTCTGGATGCGGCTTTTGAGCATCATATCGGGCAAATAAAACCCCACCGGCACAAACAGCAAACCCCACATGGTTTGAAACAACAGCATAATAACCACCGGCAACACCAAGGCATAAATAATCTTGGTGTACAAAATTTCCACCGGCTGGGGCTTGTCCGGGCTGCCCAGCTG
>CAVDMZ010000142.1:0-3243 GCA_963610115.1 Duodenibacillus sp. | reverse complement strand
CCGCGGTTTGATGTCCTTTTCTCCGGGGCAGAAAAGTAGGCAAAAGGCCCCGCGGTTTGATGTCCTTTTCTCCGGGGCAGAAAAGTAGGCAAAAGGCCCCGCGGGCCTGCGGAGCCCCACGGCGCCGTTCCATCCATGCCGTCATTCCCGAAGGTTGTAATCGGGAATCCCAGCCTTATTGGTCTTTTTACATTTTTTCTTTTTGTCGTCGTAGAAGTGGGCTCCCCTTTTTAAAACACTTGCCTAATGTTTTTTTTTTGGTAAATTTTGATTGTAGGGAAAATTTAACGAAAAAGGAGCCCTTTTATGAAAAACCGTTCTACGGGCCGTTTAGGCGGCTTTACGCTGATTGAATTGTTAATCGTCGTACTTATCATCGGGGTGCTGACAGCGGTGGCCCTGCCGAAGTATCAAAAAGCGGTGGACAGAAGCCGTTATGCCACATTGATGCCGGTGGCCAGCAGTATCAAAAATGCGCAAGAAGCCTTTTATATGGCATCTGCCGAGTATAGCGATGATTTGCAAAACTTAGACATCCAGTTGCCCGGCACGGTCAGTGGCAATAAGGCTGAGTTTGGCGACGGAGTGAAAGTGGAAGTATCGGCCGACGGCACGAATGATTATGTGTCGGCCAGCAAGGACGGATTAGACAACAAATACGTAATGTATTTTGCGCAAAGCGGAAACTTCCCCAAAGAAATCCACTGCGAGGCATTGACCGAGAGCGAACGGGCCAATCAATTATGCCTAAGTTTAGGCGGCACGGAACTGGGTGCCAATGGCGCGTACACGGCATATGTGTTGGAAGGCTCGGGAACTGGGACATTGAGCGGCGGCTCCACGAGCGGTAATGAGGGCGGCGACGCTGGAGAAAGCGGCAGCACCGGAGCAGGCACTTTTCCAGAGCAAATAGGGACCCTTACTGACACTTGCTATTCGGAAGACTACGGATGTGGTTTTGGAGGGTGGGTGTACTCCGTCAGCTTTACCAAGGACGGCAACATATTTGGTGTGGAGTACGACGAAGACGGAGAAATTGCGGGGATCACATTAGAAATAGACGGAAAACACTATAATATACACCCTAATTTTGAAGACGGGGGCTATGACATTTGGGGATGGCGCGACGGGTACCATGCTCAAGTAGATGCAAACGGAAATATGGTTTTAGAGGACCGTTACAATTGTAACTATGCGGATTGCCCGGCGGTTGGGACGAAGTTCCCACCCATTAATGTTCCCTCAGAGGACGCCTTAAACCGCTGTACATTGGCCCCCGATTTAGAAGGATGTTAAAAAACGCCCCGCCTATAAAGCGGGGTATTTTATGCAAAAAAACCCCGGCTCTACACCGGGGTTTAAATCTATAAGCAAGCACTCTTTCTCTTACAGAGAAATCGCGCTGACCGGGCAGTTCAAGCTTCTGCTTGCATTCTGCCCTTTGCACTCTTTCTCTTACAGAGAAATCGCGCTGACCGGGCAGGTGCCGGCGCAAGCGCCGCACTCAATACATTTGGCGGCGTCAATGGCGCGTTTGCCATTTTGTTCAGAAATAGCGCCGACCGGGCAAGCCGATTCGCAAGCGCCGCAGTTAATGCACACATCCGGGTTTACTTTGTAAGCCATAAATTCATCTCCTAAAGGTTAAATTTCAGCTATCTTTATTATACCAAAATCCCCCCTGCCCTTGCCGTGAAGAAGGCGGCCGCCCGGGGCCCCGTCGGAGAATGCGCCGCCTGCCCCCCTTGCGCAGGGGACCTGCGGTGTGCTACAATATAAAAGTAAGGAAAAACTAACTTTTATGGAAAATCAAACTTCCCGCAGCCTTTTTGATTTAAATCCGGGTTCTACCGCGCAGATTGTGCAAATTCAGGCCGAGCCTGCTTTAGCGGGCAAACTGGCCGCCATGGGCTTGGCCAAAGGCCAACACATTACCCGCAAACCCGGGCGCAACCCGCTGGTGGTGTCCGTTTGCGGCAGTGAGGTCGCCCTGGGCCCCCAAACCGCCAAAAAAATTTTAATCGGCCCGTCCACGGTCAAGGGGCAGGACGGCACACAGCGTACGCCGACCTTTTTGTTGGCCGGTAATCCCAATGTGGGCAAGAGTTTGCTGTTTTCCCGCTTGACGGGGATTGGCATTTTGTCCTCCAATTTCCCGGGGACGACCGTCGGCCTGAACCACGGCAGCACGGTGTTTAACGGCGACACATACAACATTATAGACATCCCGGGGCTTTACCGCTTGGAGGAAAAATGGCTCATTGAGGGCAAAAAGCGTGATTTGTTTAAAGAGTTGGATTATGATTTTGTCGTCTGCGTGGCGGACGCTTCCCACTTGGAGCGTAACCTCTATTTTACGCTGGAGCTGATGAGCTTGGGCAAGCCCGTCATTTTATTGCTCAACAAATTTGACGAGGCCACCCGCAAAGGTATTTCCATTGACGTGCGCGGGCTGTCTAAGCAGCTGGGCATTCCTGTGGTGAGCGTGGTAGCCACGACGGGCGAGGGCCTAAAGCGTTTGGAGGTAACGGTGGGCCGTTTGGCCAAAGAGGGCGGCGTGCAAAAACGCACCTTGCCCATTCCCCCCACCCCGGAAGAGAAATGGCGGCTTATCGGCGAAATCGTCAACCGCGTACAAAAAATCCGCCACAAACACGCCAGTTTTACCGAAAAATTGCAGGCGTGGGCCACCCACCCGGTCAGCGGGTTGCTGATCGCCCTTGGGGTGCTGCTCTTGTCGCTGTATGTGATTGTCAACGCGGGCGAATTTATCATTGGGTTATTGGAGCCCTTGTATGATAATTATTATTTCCCTTTCTTGCAAAAGGTGTTTGCCTTTTTGCAGGGCAACCCGCTGTATAACTTTTTGCTGGGGGACGGGGGCGAACAATATTTCGGCGTTTTGTCTGACGGACTGAAAATTGCCTTGGTGGACGTGATGCCCTATGTGCTGGTGTTTTACTCCCTGTTGGGATTCTTGGGAGAGCTGGGCTATTTGCCGCGTTTGGCGGTGCTGCTGGACCGTCTGCTGCACCGTATCGGTCTGCACGGGTACGGGGCGATCCCCATTATGCTGGGCTTTGGCTGTAAGGTGCCGGCCGTCATGGGCGTACGCGTGTTGGAAACCCGCCGCGAGCGTATCATCGCTTTGGCGTTGATTTTGGTGCTGGCGCCGTGCATTTCCCAAACGGCGATGATATTGTCTATGCTTTCGCCGTACGGGATAAAATATTTGCTGATTGT
>CAVDMZ010000141.1:0-3278 GCA_963610115.1 Duodenibacillus sp. | reverse complement strand
CGGTGGGCAAGGCGCAAATGATGAAAATGGCCCCTATCGCCCGCGCCATTTACGAGGCCGCGAAGCGTTGCGAATTAGAGACCGGCTCCTCAGCCAGCTGTGCTAATTTTGAAAATTTAGATGTTCAACTCCCCGGCGCGGCGACCTATACTCCCTACGACAATGGATTTCAGGCTCGTTTTTCTTCCTGTTTTTGTGTCCTTAAACCAGGACCATATGTACAGTGTGGTGCCACGGGAGGAGAGACTTTTAGCCATCCTGACTACGTTATAAGTGGTGGAGACGCCTATTGTTTGGCCAGTAATTGGGGCGAGTACGATGAGAATAAAGGCTCCCATAAAATTTGCAAATCTTTAGGCGGGGTCAAAACATCCAGCAATTGGAATGATGCGGCACACACCTCCAGCAACGCTTTCTACAAATTGCCCTAGTTTTTTCCAATCTCTGATTGTAAAAATTTTTGTGTAAAAAATTCGGGCTCCCGGCTGGCGCCGCAGTCTCTCTGTGTCCTTGCGGGTACGCGCGGACGCGGCGCGCGCGTACGAAAGTTTGCCCCCAAAAGGGTGCCAAAAATTATAAAATATAGCTAACTATGAACAGCACCATTTGCGCACCCATTACCGCCGCGGGACCCAGTGCGGTGGCTTTGGTCCGCCTGAGCGGTCCGGCCTGCTTGGATATTTTACACCGCTTGACGGGTAAAAAGACGGCTTTTGCGCCGCGGCGGCAGGTATTTTGCCGCCTCTACGACGGCGAAACGGTGCTGGATGAAGCCCTGGTTACTTATTTCAAAGCCCCTCACAGCTTTACCGGCGAAGACGTGGCCGAGTTTGCCCTGCACGGATCGCCTTACATCCGCGGCCGCCTGCTGGAGCTGCTTTGCGCGGCGGGAGCCGTCCCGGCACAGCGGGGGGAATTTTCCTACCGGGCGTTTTTAAACGGAAAAATGGACTTGCTGGAAGCGCAAGGCTTGTGCGATTTAATTGCCGCCGGGAACAAAGCCGCGCATGACTTGGCCCTCTCCTCTTTAGACGGCCGCTTGAGTGAAAAATTAAACCAAATCAAGACCCACTTGACCGATACCTTGGCCCAAATTGAAGTGCGTCTAGACGACGTGGATGAGGAAATGCCGCCGCTCAACGAAGCGCAGACCCTGCAAGATTTGCAGACCTGCGCGGGGCAGCTTTCGCGCTTGGGCGATACCTTTTGCGTCGGGCGGTTTATCAAAGAGGGGCTGAAAACGGCCATTGTCGGCGCGCCCAATTGCGGCAAGTCCAGTCTGCTCAATGCCCTGGTGGGGTTTGACCGCGCTATCGTGGCCGACCAAAGCGGCACCACGCGCGACACCGTAGAGGAAACCCTGGACTTAGACGGCCAAAAAATTATTTTAACCGATACCGCCGGCCTGCGTGAGCACGCCTTGGACCCCGCCGAGCAAGAGGGCATGAAGCGCAGCCTGCGCGCCATGGAAAAGGCCGATTTGGTCCTGTTCGTGGCGGATTTGTCGCGCGCGCTGACCCCGCAGGAGCAAGCCTTGTGGGACGACGTGCAAAAGCAAAACAAACCCGCAATTTTGGTGCTTAATAAGTCCGACCGGGCCGGAAAAAGCCCCGCCTGCCCGCTGGCGCAAGGGGCGCAATACAGCGTGACGATTTCGTGCAAAAACGGGCAAGGTCTTGACGCGCTCAAGAAACAGATTTTAGCCTTTGTTACCGCTCCGGCCGCCCGCGCGGAGGACGGCGTGATGATTTCCAATTTGCGCCAATACCGCGCAGTCGTGGACGCGCAAACCGAGCTGGAAAGCGCCGCTGTACAGCTTTCCCGCGGGGCCGGGCTGGAGCTTTACGCCGAGCATATCCGCGCCGCACTGCGCGCCTTAAAGGATTTAATCGGGGAGGTAACCGCCGACGATGTCTTGGGCGTTATCTTCTCTAAATTTTGCATGGGTAAATAAATGTTTGACTACAAGGAAATTTATGATGTCATTGTCATCGGCGGCGGGCACGCCGGGTGCGAAGCCGCCTTGGCCTCTGCCAAAGCCGGGGCCAAAACCCTGCTGGTGACGCAAAGTTTAGACACCATCGCCCAAATGTCCTGCAACCCCTCTATCGGCGGCATCGCCAAGGGGCAGATTGTGCGCGAGCTGGACGCGCTGGGCGGGGCCATGGGCCGCATTACTGATTCCGCCGCCGTGCATTATCATCTGCTCAATACGGGCAAGGGCCCGGCGGTCCATTCGCCGCGCGTACAATGCGACAAAAAGGCCTACCAGTTTAATTTTAAACACACCCTGGAGCTGCAACCGGGGCTGGATATCATCCAAGACGAAGCGGCGCAGCTGAGCACCACAGACGGCGCTGTGAACGGCGTGATTACGCGCCGCCACACGCGCTACCACGCCAAGGCGGTGGTCTTGACCACGGGCACTTTTTTGGCAGGGACCATTCACATTGGCGAGGAAGTATTCCCCGGCGGCCGCTACAACGATATGCCCAGCAACGAGTTGTCGGCCTCCCTGAAAGGCTTGGGCCTGCATATTTTGCGTTTTAAAACGGGTACGCCCATGCGTATCAATGCGCGCGGGATTGATTTTTCCAAGTTTCGTTTACAGCCTTCTGATGACCCGTTTCAGCCCATGTCGCACTTTACCGATTACGCCACGCAAAGCCGGCGGCATTTTATGAGTTGCTACATTACCCGCACTACCGAGGAAACGGATAAAATTTTGCGTGAAAATTTGCACCGCTCGGCCATGTACAGCGGCAAAATACACGCGCTGGGGCCGCGCTATTGCCCGTCGGTAGAGGATAAGACCAAAAAATTCCCGGATGTCAAAAGCCACCCGCTGTTTTTAGAGCCGGAAGGGAACAATACCGAGGAGTATTACATCCAAGGTTTTTCCACCAGTATGCCAGAGGACGTGCAGCGGGCCTTGCTCAAATCCGTACCGGGGCTGGAAAACGCTTCCATAACCCGCCCGGGCTATGCCATAGAATATGATTTTTCTGATCCGATGGATTTGTATCCGTCCTTGGAAAGCAAACTCCTGCCCGGGCTGTTTTGCGGCGGCCAAATCAACGGCACTACCGGGTATGAAGAGGCCGGCGGCCAAGGCTTTATGGCCGGTATCAACGCCGCCCGCAAAACCCAAGGCAAGGAGCCCTTTGTCCTGCGCCGCGATGAGGCCTACATCGGCGTGCTGATTGACGATTTGGTCAACAAAGGCGTCAATGAGCCTTACCGTATGTTTACTTCCCGCGCCGAATACCGCATTCTGT
>CAVDMZ010000140.1:1685-3296 GCA_963610115.1 Duodenibacillus sp. | reverse complement strand
TAAAATCACATAATCCAAAATTTGGAACACCGTCGTCGGTGGAGTGGCCGATGTCTATCATGCGGAATGTGCCGTCAGCGTAATACTTAAACACATGGTAAGCCAAAAAATTCATGGGTCTAAGCTCTTCGCTTTCCGGCGTATTTCCCCAGTAGATGACTCTTAAAACTTGCGGGGTCAAATGATAAATCAAAGCCGAGGCCGCCGGCTTGCCGCAGGCGTCTTTTACCAAGAAAAAGTCCATAGGGACCACCTTTTGGGTCGCTTGAACATCGGCTAAACTCATCCACAAAGGGAAGCCTCTGTAGGCACGGTTTTGACGGATAATCTCATACACCAAAGGCAAATCCTCCGTTTTCTCAAAGGTTAAGCCTTTCTTTATGGCTGCGCGCAGCTTTTGCCGGGCCTTTGGGTCAATGGTCATTTCATAGGGCTCTGCAAATTTTTTTAAATCGTATTCATAGTTTACTTCAAGGGCCTCTAATGTGTAACCGTTTTGCAATAAAGCATTGGCTAACAGGGTGATTTTTTCCGGCTGGTAAAAATGCGGAGGAAGAGAGAAAACGACCCGGCTGCAGTCGTTCTGCATAGCCCAAGAGTTGAGGGCCTTAACCGCTTCGTGGTAGCAAAGGATTTTATTGTGCTGTGCCACCTCGTTGAGCATGGCAAAGGAAGCGGAAAAAGGAAATTTGACTATGCCATTTTTGATTCCGGCCGGGATTACAAAGCGGTTTCTTCCGTCGTGAAACAATAAATAGGCCAAGCGGTCTATTTTGGATTTGTTTAATTCACAAAAAGCACTTGTGTCAAAAACGGAGCAAACCATTTTGGGCATCAGGTCATATTCTTTGACTGTAATTTCTGTAATCTGCATAAATAGTTATCCCAAATCTGAAAGTTCAAAGGAGGTATTTTTTATTTTATGTAAAAAAGAGTTCATATTCACATCTATATCAAAATTATGTTTTACATACTCATTTTGTGCCTGAACCAGAGCCGTGTAGTTGTTGCGTAAAAGCTCAAGCGCGTCGTTCAATTGATACGGACGGGTCAGCGCATTTTCTTCTCCGACAAATCCGCCCAGTGCAAATTCTTTAAAATCCGCGATAAACCCCACCGGAGTTTTGGCTGGCAATTTCTTTGGCGGGCTGGCCGGGACAGAAAGAGCTAATATGCCCAGCCGTCCCGCTTCTAAGCAAGAGGTTCCCATCGCCGTAACAACATCTACCTGTTCCTTTAAAAAACGGGTTAATTCTTGGCCAAAGAGCGTCCCCAAAAAGCGAATTTCAAGGCAAGAGTTCTGATAGCGTATTTTTTGGCACAAAAGACTATTTTCTTGAAAATCCCCGATAATGGAAAATATAATATGTATCTTTTTGAAGTGCGCATATTTGTTTAATTTTTTGGCGATAAAGCGCAAAGAGTAATTTTTAGACGAGGTATTTCGGCCAATATAGGCAACATGCAGCGAGTTGGACTGGAGTTGCCAGTTTTCCCTAAACGATGGTTCTTCTATAGCCAACGGCTGGTAAGTCTTGTGGAGTTTAGAATAGAATTTCTTAAGATTATTATAATTGGGAAAATCTTGCATCAGCAGGGCCTGCTTAAGAT
>CAVDMZ010000140.1:0-1675 GCA_963610115.1 Duodenibacillus sp. | reverse complement strand
TTAAGATCGGCCGTTTTTAAACGCTTGCGTATCTTAACACGCAGTTTCAGACTTTTAAAAAGTCCCATATGTTTCAATAAGTCCTTGCAAGTATGCGGCTCTAAAAAGTAGAAAAGCCATTTGGTGTGAGGTGCATTGATATGAGTAAGCAGCTCATCGTGACAAAGAAAATGTCCGTTGGTGAGCACCACACTGTTGGTTGGGAAGGTTAGTTTTTCCTCTTTTAAATGATCTGCTTGGTAAGGGTGGATAAAAATCCGTTTATTAATAACATCTGCGTAATGAATGTGTAAATATTCCCAAAGAGGACTTTCCTCTCTGTCAAAAATATGAATGGCATAGGTTGTGTTTTTGGCAAGCCAATGCGCCATCCGCAGATAGGTTAATATCTCTCCGCCGATGCCAAAGGAAAATTGAAAAAATACGATATTTTTAATGGGCATTTTTGATCAGTTCGGCATAGCCGAAGCCGTCCTTTCCGTATCCGTTTCCCACATAAAATAAGAAGATTTTTTCGCCTGTATCTATGACCGCCGGGAAATAAACCATATCGCAATCAAATTCGCCTTTTTTACCGTGGGCAATGGTGTTCAGCCACCCATCGGCCCGCACCCAGTGGTCCTTTTCCAAAAAGGCGCAGCCGATAAAATACTTAAAATCCAGCGTGCGGCGGGTATAAAAACAAAAGGTCCCCCCCCAACAATTTTACAATTTGAGGCCGCCCCAGCCCATGTTCTTTTGTTAAATCTACCGCGACCGCTTTTTGGCCGCATTTGGGGAAGTCTATCCCATTTTTAGACTCTGTGTAATTGACCTCGTAAATGGGGCGGTCCTTTCCCGCGATGTGATACCACCCGGAGCCCACCGAGTAGCATGCCTTAAAGATGCCGTCTTCATAAATTACGGAGGTCCCATCCCGGGTATATAGTCCTTCGTCCGCGCGGTCCATCACCGGGGCTTGACTGACCCTTTCAAAGCTGTCGCCATTATCGGTGCTGATAGCCAACCCGCTAAAATTGGAAAAAGGAATTTTGGCTAATTTTTGAAACCCGGTATAATAGAGGAAAATCCGCCCGTCGGGGTGCTTGTAAACATGCGCCGGAAAAACCCCGTTGTCATCAAAACAACCGTCCTTTCCTATATCCAGTACAAAGCGGGAGGATATCCCCTTTACTCGGGCGGGGTTATGGGCATCTACGTCTATATAGGCAATGCGCGCAATATTGTTTTCGTCCCACCCGCCTACATACACGCGAATGGTGTCTTTATCCTTTAAGAAAGGCGCGGGCGCCATGGCGTGGTCTCTCCAGCCTGCAAACTCTTGATAGGGTTTATAAATAAAGCCTTTCTTTAGCCATTGATATTTTGTTAACATACAATTCTCTCATCCAATAAACATTCAATCATAGAAGCGTCAAAAGTGGGGATGCCCAATTTCCGGGCCGCCTCCTCACGCTGGGAAAAACTATCATCTATATAAATGGCCCGTTTGTTATTCATATATTGGTACTTATCCTCGTGCTCCTGCAGCCAAATGACTTCGTCAAACAAAGACTCTATTCTCCAGCGTTGCAAATAGGCTTTTTTATCTTGCCCCAAGTGTTTGGAGATGAGCACCAGTTTTTTGCCTTGATTAAAGGCTTGGTACAAAAATTTAATAATATCCGTGTTCAGC
>CAVDMZ010000139.1:0-3298 GCA_963610115.1 Duodenibacillus sp. | reverse complement strand
GTTCCAGCAAGCTCTTTTCAGTCAAAAGAGGCTTTTTCAAGATTTGATAGGTTCTCATTATTTGGCCTCCTTAACAAAGGTCTTGGTCAGCGTTTCCACGGCGTCTTTGGTCAAAATGACTTTGCTGCTGTTAAGCACCGCATAGGCATGGGTATCCTGCGGAGCCAGCTGCGTCAGCCCGGCCACATTGCGGCAAGCCAAGCGTGTCGTTTCGTCCAAGTTAGCCAGCACCAAGGGTTTGCGGCCGGCGGCCAGCACATTCAGCACTTGGGCGAAGGCTTTGGTTTTGGCTTCCTTAAGTGTCAAGGAATCCAGCACCACAATATTGCCTTCGGCGAACTTGGCAGACAAAGACTGCGCTACAGCGGCGCGGCGTTTGGCGATGGGAAGTTCCTGGCGGAAAGAGTGCGGGGTCGGCCCGAAAGCAACGCCGCCGTGGCGGAACTGCGGAGCGCGCAAGCTGCCTTGACGGGCGCGGCCGGTGCCTTTTTGTTTCCACGGTTTCTTGCCGGTGCCGGACACTTCGGAGCGGGTTTTCACGTCCGCGGTGCCGCTTCTCTGGTTGGCCAGGAAGGCGGTGATGACTTCATGAAGGAAGGTCGGGTTCGGCTTGACGGAGAACAAACTTTCCGGCAAGGCAATAGTGCCCTGTTCTTTACCTTTGATATCTAAAACTTTAGTTTCCATGGTCAAAGTCCTTACTTCTTGTTAGCGGCTTTAGAAGCAGAGATTTTCTGCACGATCGGAGCCACTACGTGTTTTTTGTTTTTGGAAGTTTCCAAGACGGACACAATGCTGCCCTTGGCGCCGGGGACGGAGCCTTTGAGGAACAGCAAGTTGTTTTCGTTGTCCACCTTAATAACTTCAATTTTGGCGACGGTGTGCGTCGTGGTGCCGTAATGGCCTGCCATGCGCTGGCCGGACAATACTTTACCCAAAGAGCGGCGGGAAGCCAAGCCACCGGGCGCTCTTTCTCTGTCGGAGGCGCCGTGGCTGGCGGGCTGGCCGGCAAAGCCGTGGCGTTTCATCGCGCCGGCAAAACCGTGGCCCTTAATGCTGCCCTGCACATCAACATAATCGCCGGGTTTAAAAATTTTTTCAAGTGAAATGACCTGACCGATTTCAAAACCGTTCACGTCGGCCACGCGGTGTTCCTTCAAGTGGCGGACGGGGGTCGTGTTGGCTTTTTTGAAGTAGCCCAATTCGGGTTTATTCAATTTGCTTTCTTTCACTTCGCCAAAACCGATGCAAACGGCGTTATAGCCGTCTTTTTCCTGGGTTCTGACGCGCACAACCTTGCACGGGCCCGCTTTCACCACGGACACACCATGCAGATTGCCTTTTTCATCAAAGAGCTGGGTCATGCCCACTTTTTCGCCGATTACAAAACGCAACGTAGCCGGAGCTTCTTTGACAGTTTCTGCTTTGGCCGCTTCAGCAACCGGGGTTGCCTCTTGGGCGCCAGCAGCTTGTTTGTTTTCTTCTGCCATAACCTTATCTTTTTCCTTTATTAATTGCTTTTAATTGCCACATCCACGCCGGCGGGGAGGTCCAACTTCATGAGCTCGTCTACCGTCTTGGAGGTGGGACTCTTCAAGTCAATCAGCCGTTTGTGAATGCGCATTTCAAACTGCTCGCGGGATTTCTTGTCGGTATGCGGGGAGCGAAGCACGGTGTACTTCTTAATGCGTACCGGAAGGAGAACCGGGCCGGCAACAATCGCGCCGGTTTTCTGCGCGGTTTCCACAATGCGGGCAACACTGTTGTCAAGCATACGGTGGTCATAGGAGCGCAGTTTAATGCGGATTCTTTCCTGGCTGATAATTCTAGCCTTTTTTTCAGTTTTTTCTGCCATTTTTGGTTCCTTAAACTACTTTGTAAATAAAAAATTATCGGCAGTAAATCCCACACAGGCTCATCTCTCTCCGACGAGCCGGGCGGAATTTGCCACCTAAAGTCTGATTTGTACAATATATTATACTATATTCAGACGGGTCGCGCCAGTTTTTTTACTTGGGCTTTCACCGGGCCGGTTCAAAAAGGCAGGCGCTGTTCTTCGCTTATAAATATTATACTATATTGCCGCCGTATAGGGAAAGGCTTTTTGGAATAAAAAAACCGCCTGGCACAGGCGGAGCGTGCAAAGCGGGGTTACCGGGCCGCGGCGCGGGGCATTACTTTTTTGCCTGTGCAAACCTGCCGGACGCAGGACACCTCTATATCCTCATAGCACAGCTGCAGGGTACAGGGGCCTACCCCGCAGGCCTTTTCCCGCTGCACGGACAAATCCCGGGTATATTTCTTATGGACGGCTTCCTGCCCGTCGCACTCACAGCAGCCCTTGGCCACGGCGACGCAATCGCTGTCTGCTGTGCAGGCTTTACTCTCTTGCAGCTGCTGCTGATAGACGCGCACAGCTGCCGGGTCAGCCAGTTCAAGATCAGAGGACATACAGCCCGCCCCCGACAGAGCGGCAAAGATAAAAATAACCAAAATTCCTTTCTTTTTCATAAATGTGCTATTCATTTTGTCATATTGTAGCATTTATGAAAGAAAGGGAACAAAAAACGCTCTTGAAATGCCTTAGAAGTAAAAAACGAAGAACCTATTATCACGGCCGGAGCTATCTGGGGAACTCTTTCCGCTTAAAACTTGGCAAACGGAAATGGCCGTCTTGTCCTCTTTGGGAGCCCAACACCAATAATCAGAAAGGTCGTAATACTTTTCAATTTGAATGTTGCGAAAACCACAATATACGGAATATTTGCTATAAAGAAAACACACATAATTATCATGAACCCAGTAAGTTGGATCTTTAAAAGTGCCGCTACCCGGCATTTCTATATCCAAATTGGCAAAATTGGTGGCATATTCTCCATTGGCCATTTTATAACGGAATTGTGCGTCATTAATGGCACGCATAAGCGGTAACAGAGTAGTGATATGGCTACGCGCCACCGCTCTTTGATACTGCGGCAAGGCAATAGCGGCCAAAATACCGATGATAAGAACAACGACTAATAATTCAATGAGCGTAAATCCTTTGCAAAATAACCCTGCTCTGCACACGGTGGCCTTGCTGTTATCAAATAAGGTCATCCTGGAGTGTCTTAGTCCAGGATCTCTACCGCTTTCTTTATTGATAACAACAGACCCTGGACAACGACCTTCCAGGGTGACGGCGTGAAGGGCGACAACAGACCTGGGTACGCCGCGCACTGCAACCCCAGGGATGAGAGCTTTAAATAAGCCGCCTAAACGGCCCGTAGAACGGTTTTTCATACTTGCCTTCCTTTTT
>CAVDMZ010000138.1:0-3299 GCA_963610115.1 Duodenibacillus sp. | reverse complement strand
AACTTCTACGACGAGAAAAAGGAAAAAATGCGGATTGCAAAAAATCCCCCCGAAGTTTGAGAACCCCGGGGGATTTGTATAAATGACGCCCGCTTTTACGCGGTGAGATTAAAAGCTATAGGCTGTGTGCGTATCTACGTTGCATACTTCATATCCACAAATGGCCTTGCAAAACCTTTTGCCAAAGTCCGTATTGCCACTGCAGATAAGTTTGTCCTCTTTGTTGCTATCTTGTATTGGGAACCAAACAATGGCATATTCGGCAGAGGAAAATCCGCTATCGCCATCCTTTGGCGTAAAAAGGGCAAGGCCAAACATGGTGGCCTGAAAACGGTAGTATTTGCCCACTTGTTCGTTATAATCTTGGTCGCTGCCAGTATTTTTCACCGGGGTCATCCCCGCATTGCCAAAATACTGGTCCTGTCCTTCGCAATTAGACAACTCGCACAAGGCATAATTTTGGCGCATCGCCCCCACCACCGTGAAGACCTCCGCCAGGCGGCTGCGCTCCACCGCCAACCGGTACTGCGGCAAAGCCACCGCCGACAAAATACCGATAATTAACACAACTACTAACAGTTCAATAAGCGTAAAACCCTTTTTCATAAGTTCCCCCTCTTATATATTTTAGTATATGAAGCCCATTTTTTCCATAAGGAATTAAAAGGAACTGAGAAAATGGAAAAATGAGTAAGTGGATAAGGCCCTGCGCGCCGCCTACTATCCAAAGTAACGGCGTAAGAGGACAACCGATTACCGCAGTCTCAAAGCCAGCTCATTAATTTCGGTCAGTTCCTGCAGCGTCAGCGAAGTAATTTTCTGTTTTTCACTCTTAGACACCGGGGCGCAAAAAGCCGTCTTAAAGCCTAGCCGCTGCGCCTCCTCCAAACGGCGCTCCATCAGCGGGACCTTGGCAATTTGACCCAAGATACCCACCTCCGCCAAAAACATCCAATCGTGCGGCACGGCCACCTCTTTGACCGAGCTGATGACCGCCGCGCAAATAGCCAAATCCAGCGCCGGGTCCTTGAGTTTAACCCCCCCGGCAATGCTGACGTAAATGTCTTTATTATCCAAACTCAGGCCCACATGTTTTTCCAAGGCGGCAAACAACATCAGGCAGCGGTTTAAATCCACCCCCGTCGCCACGCGGCGCGGATAGGGATAATGCGTTGGGCTGGCCAAGGCCTGTACCTCGGTCAACAGCGGGCGGGAACCCTCCAAAGCCAAGCTGTACGCGCGCCCTTTTAATGCGCGCCGCGCCGAGGTCTGCGCAAAATATTCCCCCGCGTTTTCCACCCCCTCCAGGCCGTGCCCGGTCATCTTAAACAGGCCGATTTCTGCAGTGGAGCCAAAGCGGTTTTTATGCGGACGCAACAGACGCAGCACATTGTCTTTTTCCGTATCAAAATACAGCACACAATCCACCATATGCTCCAAGATTTTCGGCCCGGCCAGCTCGCCGTCCTTGGTTACATGGCCCAACACAAACGTGATAATGCCTTTGGGCTTACACAGACGCACCAGCTCAGCGGCGCACTCGCGCACTTGGCCAATAGTCCCCGCCGAAGAAGTAAACTCCGGGTGGTACACGGTTTGAATAGAATCCAGCACCAGTACCTCCGGGTTGACATTCTCCACTGACTCAATAATATTTTGGATATTGGTTTGGCAGTGCAAAAAGATATTGGGATTTTGTACCCCCAGCCGAGCCGCGCGGCCGGAGATTTGGCTAATGCTCTCCTCGCCGGAGATATACAGCACCTTCAAATTTTTAGCCAAAGCGTCGGCCACCTGCAGCATAAGCGTAGATTTACCAATCCCCGGCGCCCCGGCCAGCAGGGTCAGCTGCCCCTTGACCAATCCGCCGCCCAGCAGGCGGTCAAACTCGCCCATCCCCGTGGGAATACGGTCCTCTTTGACGGATTTGCTTTCGGACAGTTTGATCACTTCAGAGGAAAAATCGGTAAAAGCACGGGTCTTTTTTTCCCGTTTGCTCTCTTGCTGTTTGACCTCTTCGGCCAGCGTATTCCATGCCCCGCACTCCGGGCACTGGCCCGACCATTTGGGGGCCTCATAGCCGCATTTTTGGCAGACAAAAACCGTTTTAAATTTCATACCCTGCTCCTAGCGGGCCATGGTGGCCAAGCCAAAGAAAGAGGAAATGTCTTGGTCGTTAAACGACACATTGGCCTTTACATTGAAATAATTGGTCTCCAGCGAGTCGCGCATCCACGCCCCCACCGAGAAGTATTTGCTCACACGGTAATCTACGCCGTAGGACAAATTGGGCCGGTTGAAATGACGTTTGTTGATCATCCGGTCGCGGCCCCAATCGGAAAATTCCACCCCCGCCGTGAAACGCTGCAGGAAAGGGTGTTCGTAAAACGGCTTGACTTCTGCTGCGATACCGCCCGCGCCGCGGATCACCCCTGCGGATACATTGGCCCAGCGGTTATAGAGACCAAATCGCACATCCAGTTTGTTGCGCTCCACATAGTCATGCTTTTTAAGTACATCGTCTTCATTACCGATATTGGCCATGCCGATACGGTAATAGGTATATCCGCTGGACGGGAAAATTTCCAACGCCAAATCACTGGAGGCCGTCCGCGCCTTGGGCGCATAAAAGAAATCATAATCCCAGTAGACGCGGAAGCGGCTCATCTTGCCCACAAAGGATTTCACTTCCGTCATGGTGGTTTTCAGCTCGCTGACACTTTGCTTGACTTGGTCCTTCATCTCTTGGTCTTTAATCAAGGTCCCCAGCACGCCTTCCTCATTGGAAATACTGTCCATCACGGAGTTTAATTTATCGGTAATTTGCTCCAAATTTTTCACAGAGTCCGTCACGTACGGGCGCAGGGTCTGCACCAGTTGGTTGACATTGGCAGACAGCTGGCGGATATCGCGCATGGCGTCATTTAATTGCGCGCCGAATCGGCCCTGGTTGTTGACGCTTTCCACCAGTTCGCGCACGCTCTTCATCGTATCGGCGATTTGCTCGTCCATGGGTTTTTCGTCTATTCCCTTGACATAATCCCCCGCGTGCAACAGCCCGGCGGCCTCGCTGCCCTGCACCACTTTGATGTACTTGGTGCCGATAATGCCCGTCATCACCACGGAAAATTGCGCGTCCTTGTATAGTTCCACGCCTTCGTTAATAGCCGCCACCACGATGACTTGGCGGTTTTCTATTTTAATGGCCTTAACCTTGCCCACTTCCACACCGGAAAGTTTGACCGCCGCTTTGACGGGCAGGCCCGACACGTCGGCAAACTGTACATTCACGTCATAGG
>CAVDMZ010000137.1:0-3447 GCA_963610115.1 Duodenibacillus sp. | reverse complement strand
CCTGGGCCAATTTATCAAACCAAGGCGCTTGCTTTTCTGACTTTTTGCAATCTTTTTTATAGACCGCAACCGCTAAATAGTCTTGCTCGTAGCCGGAAGTGGAGATGGCTAATTTGTCATCGTCTTTTGCGGAAACTCTTTTAACCACGAGGGGTTCGTTTCCGCTAAGAGGCTGGAAAGTAAAACTTTCCCATATTTCCTGATCGGCTGCTTCCTCGGGGAAAAGGGAAAGATTTTCTTCCATAATACAACCCGAGAGCGTCAATATGGAGCATAAACCTAATAAACATTCTAATACTTTTTTCGTAACCTGGCCTCCTTTTTATTTAAGTGTACTTCTACGTAGAGTTTAGCAAAAAAAAACATTAGGCAAGTGTTTAAAAAAGTAAAACCTGCTTTCACAACGACAAAAACAAAAAAATAACTTTAGGGTTATATTGGACTATCTGGCAGGCTGCTGTCCTCTTGCTGTTATATCACATAAGGTCGTTCTGGCGTGTTTTGGTCCAGCATCTGTTGTTTTCTTTATTTCATAACAAAAGGTCCGGGGGGTTACGGCCCGCAGAGTTTGGGGGTTCCAACCGCTTTATTTTGATAAGAATTTTTCTGAATAGTTACAAAAAAGACGATGAACCCCAAATTTTTACAGAAATTCCCCGTCGGAGAAAATGAAAATCTTTCAAAAAAGCCTGTTTTTAGCATTTTTACTTCTTTGGCAAGACAAACATAATAAAAAGCCAAAAAAGGCCCTGCGCAGGCGATTACGGGCCGCAAATTGCATTTTGGCTTTTTTATAAAAAGCCCCTCTCTTTTAAAAATTGTTTTCACATGAAAACTTTTTGCGGATATAGCGTTTTTGCCAAAAAAAGGCCCGGTCTGTCAGGCCGGGTCCTTTTTTGGCAAAGCAACCGTTTATAATAATTTGGTTTTCAAACGCCCGGCCAAATTGTCCAGCTCCTCCAAAGAGTTATACTGAATAACCAGCAGCCCTTTGGACATTTTTTTGCCGTAACGCACTTCTACTTTGGTGCCCAAGGCGGCTTGCAGGTCATTTTCAAAACTGG
This sequence comes from Duodenibacillus sp., assembly GCA_963610115.1. Classification (GTDB taxonomy): domain Bacteria; phylum Elusimicrobiota; class Elusimicrobia; order Elusimicrobiales; family Elusimicrobiaceae; genus Avelusimicrobium. Next base: position 2,383 of record CAVDMZ010000137.1, on the reverse strand, counting down.
CCACCTCGGGCGGTTTGGGAGCTTTTTTCGCGTTGGACGGCTGCAGCAGCGCGCGGGCGGCGTCCTCTGCTTGGCGGACGGACATTTTGCTCTTCTTCATCCGTTGGAAAAGGATTTCTTTCTTGGATAAATCAGGCAGCATCAATAGTGCCCGGCCGTGCCCTTCCGTAATCGTGCCGTCTTGCAGGGCCTGCTGCATTGGCTCCGGCAGATCCAGCAAACGCAAGGAATTGGAAACCGCACTCTTAGATTTTCCGCAATATCCCGCCAAATCCGTTTGGGAAACACCAAACTTATTCATTAAATTGCGGTATCCTAAAGCGGTTTCTATAGGGTTCAAATCCTCGCGCTGGAGGTTTTCAATCAAGGCCAAAGCACACATTTGTTTATCTGTCAAGGCCTTATGCACCAAGGCGTCAATTTCCGTTAACCCGGCCAACTGGCTGGCGCGGAAACGCCGCTCCCCGACCACAATTTCATACTTATCCAGCCCGGCATCATACACCACCACAATGGGCTGCGTTAAACCGTGCTCCGCAATAGATTGGGCCAATTCCTGCAGCTTGGCTTCATCAAAGACGCGGCGGGGCTGAAAACGGTTAGGGACGATTTTGTCCAGCGCAATCTTTTGCACAGAAGAGTGTGCCGTGCCCTCCGGCTGGGCCGCCGGGGGATTATTTAAAACAGTTTGGGTTTGTTTGAGCAAGGCGTCTAAGCCTTTGCCTAATGCTTGTCTGGGCATATCAGCCTCCGAAATCATAATTGTAAGCGCCGGAAGTATTCATAGAAAACCCGGCATAATCGGCCACGTCGGCGCCGCGGCGGGCCATAAATTCTATGGCCAGTTGGATATACGCATTGGCTCCACGGCAGGCCGGATCATAGTCAAAAATAGATTGCCCGAAGCTGGGGGCCTCCGCCAAGCGGATATTGCGCGGAATGGGGGTTTTATAGACCTTGTCCCCAAAAAAGCGGCTGACTTCTTCAAACACTTGCTTGGATAAGTTCATACGCGCGTCATACATGGTCAGCAAGCCGCCGTCTAATTTTAAATTATTGTTTAGGAACTGTTTGATTTTGGAAATGGTGGACATAAAATGCGCCAGCCCTTCCATAGCATAGTATTCGCATTGTACCGGGGTAATCACACTATCGGCAGCCATAAGAGCATTTAAGGTCAGCAGCCCCAAAGACGGAGGACAATCTATAATGATATAGCGGTACATTTTGCGCAGCGGGGCCAAAGCCTCGCGCAGCATATTTTCGCGTCCGCGGATATTGACCAGTTCCACCTCTGCCCCGGCCAGATTTTTGCAAGTGGGGATGACATCCAGCATTTCATTGGATGTTTGGCGCACGACCTCCTCAAAAGAGGCATTTTTCGTTAATAAATGGTAAACGGACTTTTCCCCGTCCACCAAGCTAATCCCCAGCCCGGAACCGGCATTACCCTGCGGGTCAAAATCTACCAGCAAGACTTCCTGGTCCAGATAGGCCAAGGCGTAGGCCAAGTTAATAGCGGTAGTTGTTTTGCCCACTCCGCCTTTTTGGTTTGCTATGGCAACTATTTCTCCCATAATTCCTCCATTAAGGATATTAAACCATAAATGGAAAAGAAAAGCAACTGTTTTTTGTTTTCACGTGAAAATAATTTTTTAAACCGGCCCCGTTTTCACGTGAAAACAACACAAGCCTTGTATAAACAAGGCCTGTGAATTGCTGTGGATAATTTATCCACAGGACAAAATTCCCCTATACAAATTTTATTTAATCCAGCGAATGCGGTTTAGGGGCCAGTGGATAAACCACGCCGTCCCCTTAATATTTTCGCGCGGGACCGGGCCCCAAAAACGCGAATCACAGGAATTATCGCGATTGTCGCCCATAGCAAAGAAAGAGTCTTCCGGCACTACCACCGGGCCGAAATTATCCCGCAAAGAGAGCCCCAGCTCGTGTTCCAAGACTCTATTTTCCCATAAAAACTGGTACATTTCCGGGTTCGTCACGGCCTCGGGCTGATACCGGGCAACCGGCTCAAAAATTTCATACCCGTGCAAAGGCTGTTCTTTGTCATTAATATACAAAACGGCATTTTTGATTTCCACTTTCTCCCCCGGCATAGCGATGACACGTTTGACATAGTCACGCCCATACTGCAAGCCGCCGCAATTTACTTGCGTGGGGCTTTCAGTCGGAAAAGTAAAGACAATGATATCTCCCCGTTGGATGGGTTTAAACTGTCCAAAGCGGATTTGGGTCAGCGGAATACGAAATCCATAAGCCGCTTTATTGACAAACAGATGGTCCCCTTCCAACAAGGTATTACGCATAGAGGCAGACGGAATTTTAAAGGCTTGGATAAAAAAGAACATCACAATAGAGG
>CAVDMZ010000136.1:0-3517 GCA_963610115.1 Duodenibacillus sp. | reverse complement strand
GAGTTGTTGGTCGTTATACTCATCATTGGAGTATTAACGTCGGTGGCCTTGCCGAAGTATCAAGGCGCGGTGGACAAGAGCCGTTATTCCACCTTAATGCCCATGGCAAAAACGATAGCCACTTCGCAGGAAGCGTTTTATTTAGCCAGCGGAGACTATAGCCAAGACTTGCAAAACTTAGACATCGCGATGACCAAGGATGCCACGGGTCCGACAGCAGAGCTTTCCGACGGGACGAAACTGGAAATCAGCCAGCGTGAGAGCCATAAATATGTGAAATTGAGTAAAGATAACTTGGACAATAATTATATTGTTTATCAAAACCACAGCCCCAATTACGCCAAGGAAATCCATTGTGAGGCGTTGCAAGGTTCTTCCCGTGCCGAGCGGTTGTGTGAGGGACTGGGCGGAGAAAAAATCAATGGCTATTTGACGCCTGGATATGACACGTATGTATTGGAAGGGAGCGGGGTAGGGATGTCGGCTGACGTGGTGGATAAAATAGAGCAGACAAACGGCCGTTGGCAAACGTGCGATACGTACCCTTGTACCAAGACTTGTAACCGCGATATTACAGCGGGTTATACTTGCACTGGAACTTACCAAGAGGACGGCAGTTACACAGAGCGTTCCTGCCAAGGGGACGTGTGTGAAGAAGAGAGCTTTGGCGAGGACGGAAAAGTGGAGAGCGGACGGACCTGTGTGATGAACGGGGATATTTGTGAAACAGATACAGAAAGGTTTTACGATGAGAATGGGAATGAGACCTCTTGGCGTACCTGATCCGCCTATGGCAGTGACGGCAACTGTGCGACGTATGGCATAGGTGAAGACTACACCTATGACGCCAATGGGAATAGGACGTCTTGGCGTCGCTGCGCAGCCTATGGCAGTGACGGCAAATGTACGGCGTATCTTAACTGGGGCAATGACTACACCTATGACGCGAATGGGAATGAGACGTCTTTTCGTTGGTGCGGAACCGTGGGCAGCGACGGCAGCTGTACGGAGTATGCTGGCGGTTGGGACTCCACCTATGACGCGAATGGGAATGAGACGTCCTCTCGTACCTGCGAAACCATTGACAGTAACGGCAGCTGTACGGCATATAGCAGTCGCACTGACTACACCTATGACGCGAATGGGAACCAGACGTCTCAGCGTACCTGCACAACCTTTGGCAGTGACGGCAGCTGTACAGCCTATAGCGGTGGCGTTTACTACACCTATGACGAGGATGGGAACAAGACGTTTTTTGGTCTCTGCTCTGCCTTTGACAGCGATGGCAATTGTACAAGCTGGGATTATCGCTTCTACTATTAACCCCACCCCAATTCCCCGGATCTAGGCGTTCTGAGGGACCTTTCTCTTCCAATCCCCGCCGCGGTAAACGGCGGGGATTTTGCAGGACTTGGCGCAGAGCCGCCGCGTTTTATACAATACCAATATGCACTTTGCAAAATATCATGGGCTGGGTAATGATTTTGTGTTTGTAGATGCGTCCCAAGAAACCTTGGCGGACGTATCCGCCGTGGCGCGTACCTTGTGCGACCGCCGCCGCGGGGTGGGGGCCGACGGCTTGGTGTTGCTGCGTCCGCAGGCGGACGGTGTGCACATGCGCATTATCAATTCCGACGGCAGTGAAGCGGAAATGTGCGGCAATGCCTCGCGCTGTGTGCCGCTGTTTGCGCGCGAAAAAGGGTGGATGGGCGGCGACACGCTGACCCTGCAGACCTTGGCCGGGCCGATTGTTACCCGCGTACAAAACTGGGCGCGCGGTTTGGTTAGCGTAAATATGGGCCGTCCGCGGCTGCAGCGCGGGCAAATCCCCGTGGCTGGACCCGCTGAGGAGCAAGCGGTCAATTTAACCCTATCTGCCGCCGGGCAAAATTGGACCGGGACGGCCGTGTCCATGGGCAACCCGCATTTTGTGATTTTTGTGCCGGATTTGGCGCAAGTGGATTTGTCCCAAACCGGCCCGCTGCTGCAGACGCATCCGGCCTTTCCCAAAAAAACCAATGTGGAATTTGTGCAAGTGCTGGACCGCCACACCCTGCGTATGCGCGTGTGGGAGCGCGGCGCCGGCATTACCCAAGCCTGCGGTACCGGGGCTTGCGCCACGGCGGTGGCTGCGCAGCTGACCGGGCGCAGTGACGGGCCCGTGCAGGTTGTTTTAGACGGGGGAACGCTGCAAATTGAGTGGCAGCCGGGGCAGGAAGTGCAGATGACCGGGCCTGCCGCCAAGGTGTTTGAGGGGGATTTTACCGCTGATTTATGACGAAATTAAACGAACATTATTTAAATTTACAAGGCAGTTATTTGTTTGCCGAGGTGGCCCGCCGCACCGCCGCCTATCAGGCCGCCCACCCGCAGCAAGAGGTCATCAGTTTGGGTATTGGCGACGTCAGCCGCCCGCTGGTGCCTGCCGTCGTGGCCGCCATGAAGAAAGCCTGTGATGAAATGGGCCAGGCAGACACCTTCCGCGGGTACGGCCCGTATGAGGGATATGATTTCTTGCGCCAGGCCATTGCCCATGGGGATTATCAATCCCGTGGCGTGGATATTGAAGCAGACGAAATCTTCGTCAGCGACGGTGCCAAAAGCGATGTGGCCAATTTCCAAGAAATCTTTGACGCGCAGTGCCGCGTAGCCCTGCAAGACCCGGTGTACCCGGTGTATTTAGACACCAATGTCATGGCCGGGCGCAGCGGCGTGTGCGCCAACGGGCAGTTTGAAAAAATTATTTATCTGCCCTGCACGGCCGAAAACCGGTTTGCCCCGGCCTTGCCCAAAGAGCATGCGGATTTGGTGTATTTATGCTCGCCCAATAACCCCACCGGCACGGCACTTACGCGCGCGCAGCTGGGAGATTGGGTGGCTTGGGCCCGCGCGGAAAAAGCGGTGCTTTTGTTTGACAGCGCCTATGAGGCCTTTATCCAAGACGCGGATTCGCCGCACAGCATTTACGAAATCCCCGGCGCACGGGAATGTGCGGTGGAGTTCCGCTCCTTTTCCAAAACCGCCGGATTTACGGGCACGCGCTGCGCTTATTGCGTGGTGCCCAAGTCCTTAAAATTGTATGATAAACAAGGAGCGGCCCACAGCGCCCACGCCTTGTGGTTGCGCCGCCAAAGCACCAAGTTTAACGGGGTGCCGTACATCGTACAACGCGGGGCGGAGGCCGTGTACAGCCCCGAGGGACGGGCCCAAACGCGGGAGGTCATCGCCTTGTATCAGGCCAATGCGCGTGTGATTGCCCACGGGTTGCAAGCCGCGGGGTTGCGCGTGTTCGGCGGGGTCCATGCGCCGTATCTTTGGCTAAAAACGCCCCAGGGCATGAGCTCCTGGGACTTTTTTGACTTTTTGTTGCAAAAGTTGCAAATCGTCGGTACACCGGGCTCGGGCTTTGGCCGGAGCGGGGAAGGGTACTTTAGGCTGACGGCTTTTAACACCCCGCAGCGCACGCAGCAGGCTGCCGCGCGGATGAGCCAATTAAAAAAATAGGAGAATACTATGA
>CAVDMZ010000135.1:0-3538 GCA_963610115.1 Duodenibacillus sp. | reverse complement strand
AACGGAAGTCAAGCAGGGGGCATTTTGCCGACGGAAACGGCACAAAAAGTAAGGCCAGGCTAATTTTTGATTTTTTGTTAAAGTCGCACAGATCGGCTTTCTAAATCCCTGTTTTATACAACGAAAAAAAGCGAACAGCAGAAAGGCAAACGACAAAAGGCGAACAACAAAAACAATAAGGCTGGGATTCCCGATTACAACCTTCGGGAATGACGGCATGAACAGGCTGGCCTTGCAGAAGCGTGTGGCCACGCAGATAAGACAAAGCCGTTACTCTTTTTCCCCGGTATCCGGGGCTTCGGCCGGCTCTATATGCAGGGAGGCCAACAGCATATCCACCAGCCGGATATCGCTGGGATATTGCACCAGTTCCCGCGCCTTGAGTAGCGACACCCACCGGATAGAAATAATCTCCGACGCGTCATGCTTGCCGATACGCCCCAGTTTCTTCATCAAGTACCACTGCACCATTTTTTTGATGTAATTGCCCTGAAACGTAAAAGCATATTTCACGCGTATCATCGGCCGGATGATGACGGCCTTATAACCGGTCTCCTCCAGCACTTCGCGCAAGGCGGCTTGGCGGGGCGTTTCCCCTGCCTCAATGTGTCCTTTGGGAAAGGTCCAAATCTTTTTGCCCTTCATATTTTTGACTTGCACGAGCAAGACCTTCCGCCCGTCCAAAATCACGCCGCCGCAGGAAAATTCCGATACAATCATAAGGCCTTCTCTAAGTGATAGGCCGCGTTTAAGATTTTTTCCTCTTGCAAAATCGGCCCGTAAAATTGCAACCCGATAGGCAGCCCCAATTTATCATTGCCGCACGGCACGCTGATACCGGCCAATCCGCCGATATTGCCCTGGCAGGTGTACAAGTCCGCCAAATAGACGGCCAAGGGATTGTCGGCATGGTCGCCCAAGCGGAAGGCTGTCGTCGGAGAAGTGGGCGTCAAAATCACATCCACCTGTTCAAACGCGCGGGCAAAATCCTGCTTAATCAGCTCCCGCACCTTTACTGCTTGCAGGTAACATTGCTCATAGTTTTCCGCCCGCAAAGCCGTGGAACCGATGATGATACGCTTTTTGACTTCCGGCCCAAACGGAGCGCGGTCCAGCTCGTATTCATCGTTTAAATTTTGCGCGGTCTTATCGCAAAACCCATAGCGAATGCCGTCAAAGCGGGCCAAGTTGGAGCTGGCCTCTGCACTGGTAATCATATAATAGCACGGCGCGGAATACTTAGCGTGGGGTACGTCCACGTCCACCCACTGCGCCCCCAGCTCCTTGAGTTTTTGCGCGGCAGCCAAAATTTTTTCTTTAATTTCCGGGTCCAGTTCGTCTAAAAATCCCTTTGGCATACCCACCTTTAAGCCCCGGATGTCAGCAGTAAAATTTTGGCTAAAGGCCGGCACGGTGGCCGCCAAAGAGGTGGAATCATTCTCATCACGCCCGCACAAGACCTCCAACATCAAGGCCGCGCTTTTGACATCCCCGGTCAACACGCCCACTTGGTCGGCACTGGACGAAAACGCCACAATGCCATAGCGAGAGATACGCCCATAGCCGGGCTTCACGCCGACCACCCCGCAAAATGAAGCCGGCTGGCGCACGGAACCGCCCGTATCGGTACCTAGAGCTGCTGGCACCATCCCCGCCGCCACCGCCGCGGCACTGCCGCCGGAACTGCCGCCCGGCACGCGGTCAAAATCCACCGGGTTATGCGCAGGACCATAGACGGAAGTTTGGTTGCTGCTGCCCATGGCAAATTCGTCCATATTGGTGCGGCCGACAAGGACCGCATCTGCGGCTAATAATTTATTGACCACGGTAGCATGGTAGGGCGCCACATAATTAGCCAGCATTTTAGAACAACAAGTGGCCTTGTGCCCTTTGTATAAAATATTGTCCTTAATCCCCACGGGCACGCCCGCCAAGGGCCCCAATTTTTCGCCGCGGGCCCGGCGCGCATCTATTTCTTCGGCGCGGCGCAGGGCTTCCTCCGGCCACACCTCCACAAAAGCATTGATTTGCGGGTTTAATTCTTTAATTTTGCACAGGGCGTCAAACACCGCTTCCCGCGCGGTCAGGGTGCCGTTTTGCACGGCTTGGGCAATTTCTAAAACGGTTTTCATATTAAAGCACCTTCTTTACTTTGGCACAATGGGCCTGCTGGTCGTTAAAGGCTGCGACGATGACTTGGGCCGTCGGCTCATCCACCACCGGCTCGTCCGGGCGCAAATAGGCCGCATGGGCCAATGCGGTTTCGCTTACGCCGCGCGTATCCACACAAGAGAGTTGCTGCACCCAGGCAAACAACTCCTGCATTTGCTGTTCATAATGGGCCGTCTCGTCGGCCGTAAGGCGGATTTTGGCCATCCGCGCGCAGCGGGCGGCATTGTCTTTTTCTAATCTCATTTTCAGGGGCTCCTTTGCATATACATTTTATATAATAATGGGGCAGTTTACTATACCAACCAAGGGGGAACGCTATGGGATGCGGATGTGGTGGAGATAAAGACATTGGCAAGAAAAAATAATTTTCGGCCAAAAAGCAAACCATACGGAAGGCAAAAATGAAAGAGGAAAACAAGGAACAAACACCGGGCGTCTGTAAAGTAAACGACCAAACGCAAGACGACTGCCACTGCAAAAAGGGGCGGTGCGTTCATACGCATTTTACGCTGTCGGTATTGGCGGTGTGCTTGTCTTGTTTTACAGGGTTCTTTGCCATTCCGCTGGCGCTGGCGGCGCTGATCCTGTCCTTGCGGGCGCAAGACCAAGTGCAGCAGGGGCGGACGGAGGAAGCAGCGCGCACGGCATATTGGGCGGCGTTGTTTGGGTGGATTACCGTCATCATTGCGGTACTGCCCGTGGTACTGGTTTTGTTTTTTGGGGGTGCCATACTGGCCGCCTTGACCGCCTTTTTAAGCGCCATGTAAAGCACAGGACGGACGCTTTACCCAACCCCCCGGGTTTCTTTGCAGGCCCGGGGGTTTGTTTTATAAATAGTAGCGTTTTATAGCGTCTGCATCGGTATATGTATAAATGCCACCTAACCCCAAACATAATTCTTCCGCCGTCTTTGACCCTGCAGAACACAAATCTTTTTTACTAGAATCATAATACATATTTATCCAAAACTGCCCCTCAGCAGCTAAAATTGAGGAAGCAAAACCCGGATACAGATAAATACGGCTGTTTTTGCAAATAATTCTGCCCACGGTACTGACGTCTGGGTGAGTGTCTTGCGTACAGGGGATGTCTATGTCCAAGTCTTGTAAGGATTGGGTGTATTCTCCGTTGGCCATATAATATACTTGTTGGGCCTTAACAATGGATTTTCCTAAAATCAATAGTTCACTGGCGCGGGCTTTTAACACCGCTTTTTGATACTTCGGCAGGGCAATGGCGGAAAGTATGCCAATAATGAGAACAACAACCAAGAGTTCAATCAGTGTAAAGCCGCGCAAAGGTTCTCTCCTTGCGTCATTCCCGGAAAGGGCGGCGGCATTAAACAAACGGCCTAAACGGCCCGTAG
>CAVDMZ010000134.1:0-3547 GCA_963610115.1 Duodenibacillus sp. | reverse complement strand
GTATTGCTGCTGCTCAGAAGCCGCGGCCGTAAAACCCAAGCCGGAGCCCTTGTTGGTAATTTCGCGCGCGCCGACGTTGGACGTCATAATAATCACGCAGTTTTTAAAACTGACCTTGTGGCCCAAATTGTCGGTCAGCGCGCCCTCGTCCAGCACCTGTAACAAAATATTGTAAATGTCGGGGTGGGCTTTTTCTAATTCGTCCAACACCACCACGCTGTAGGGGCGGCGGCGGACGGCTTCGGTCAGTTGGCCTCCTTCCTCATAGCCCACATAGCCCGGGGGCGCGCCGATCAGGCGCGAGACGGCAAACTTTTCCATGTATTCCGACATATCCAGCCGGATCATGGCCTCTTCATCGCCGAATAAAAAAGTGGCTAAACTTTTGGCCAGCTCGGTCTTGCCCACGCCGGTGGGCCCCAGGAACAAAAAGCCCCCGATCGGCCGGTGCGGATTGCCCAGCCCGGTGCGGTTGCGGCGAATGGCTTGCGAAACGGCCCGCACGGCTTCCTCTTGGCCGATAATCCGCTCGTGCAGGTGCTGTTCCATGTGCAAAATTTTATCCGTTTCACTCTGCGTCAGGCGCGTAACGGGAATGCCTGTCCACTTAGAGGCCACCAAGGCAATGTCTTCTTCGGTTACTTCCACGGTGCGCGCTTGGCATTCGGCCTGCCATTTGTTCTTCCGTTCGTCCAAGTTCTTTTTGAGCTCTTCCTCGCGCGTCTTGAGCGCGGCGGCTTTTTCAAATTCTTTGGCGCGGATAGCGGCCTCTTTCTCCGCCACGGCGGCTTGATATTCCTGCTGGGCTTGGCGTAGGTCCGGGGGCAGTGCGGCGTTTTTCAAACGCGCGCGGGCTCCGGCTTCGTCAAAAAGGTCTATGGCCTTGTCGGGCTGGGCACGGTCGGTAATGTAACGGTCGGCAATGGCGGCCGCGGCGCGGACGGCGCCGTCGGTATAATGCACCTTGTGGTGCTCCTCGTATTTGGGACGGATACCCATTAAAATTTGTACCGTTTGTTCCACATCCGGCGGTTCCACCGTTACGGGCTGAAAACGCCGTTCAAAGGCGGTGTCGGACTCAATGTATTTGCGGTATTCGTCAAAGGTGGTGGCGCCAATGCACTGGATTTCGCCCCGGGCCAAGGCGGGTTTGAGCATATTGGACGCATCCATAGACCCCTCCGCCGCGCCCGCCCCGATGAGGGTGTGCAGCTCGTCAATAAAAATGATACTGTTTCCGTCCGCGGCGGCCTCGTCTATGATATTTTTAAGACGCTGCTCAAATTCGCCGCGGTATTTGGTGCCCGCCACCACAGAGGCCAAGTCCAACCCCAAGAGGCGTTTGCCGCTGAGAATGTCGGAAATGTCCCCCTGGGCCATTTTTTGGGCCAAGCCCTCTACAATAGCGGTTTTTCCGGCACCCGGCTCCCCGATTAAAACGGGATTGTTTTTGGTGCGGCGCGCCAAAATTTGGACCAAGCGTTCTATCTCGTCCTCGCGCCCGATGACCGGGTCCAAGGCGCCTTTTTGCGCCAAGGCGGTCAAATCGCGTGTGTACTCGTCTAAAGTGGGGGTTTTACTTTTGGTGTGGGCTTGCGCGGCCGGGCGGGGGGCTTGGGGCGGTTCGTCCTCCTCGTCCTCCTCTGGGTGGCCGGAGGTGTTTTCGGCCAAGTCAACCGGCTGCGCTCCCTCCAAAAAGGCCAAGGCACTCTCCCGCACGGCGGCGGGGGGCACGCCTAAATTTTGCAAGATAGAAGCGGCCACGCCTTCCTCCTCCCGCACCAAACCCAGCAAAATATGCTCTGTGCCAATGTGTTGTGTGCCCAAACTTTGCGATTCCTCTACGGCGTATTCCAATACCTTTTTGGCGCGCGGCGTGAACGGGATTTCGCCCAGCAACATCACCGCGTCCCCCACGCCTACCATTTTTTCTATTTCCAGGCGCACCTTGCGAAAGGTAATGTCCAGCGAGTTTAAAATTTTATTGGACACCGTGCCGTCCAACGCGGTCAGCCCCAGCAGAATGTGCTCCGTACCTACATAATCATGGCTGAGGCGCTTGGCCTCCTCTTGCGCGATGAGAATGATTTTTTGCGCATTTTCCGTAAATCGTTTTGCCATCGTAAACCCCTTTGCAATTATGTATTTACATTATATAAAAAGTGGAGTAGGCGGAGGGAGGGGGCTGTTGTTGGCTCTTACAGTATTGCCCGGGAACGGCGGGCGGCGCGCAGAGGGTGGCCCGCAGGGAACTAGGGGTCGCGGTTCGTTCATACCGTCATTTCAGAGGAGGTTGCGGCGCGCAGCTGCGGCGCGTAGGGTGTGGCAAGCCCAGCCCGTCTATGCCATCATTCCCGCGCGGGTGGCCTGCAAAGGCCCGGGCTCTTCCGTCCATGCCGTCATTCCCGAAGGTCGTAATCGGGAATCTCAGCCTTATCGCTGTTTGCCTTTTGCCGTTTGTCTTTCCGTTGTTACATAAAACAGGGTCATCATCCTGAAAAGTTGTAGTTCAGGATCTTCCATTTTTGGGGTAGTGGCTGTTGGCTTTATTTAATGAACGGCAGGGAAAATGGAAGATGCTGAGCAGAGACATCTCAGCACGACACTAGGTTTGATGAACGGCAAAACAGCACAGCAGCACCACGGCGAAAGCGGTTGAGATCCCCGAACCCTGCGGGCTGCAACCTCGGGGATGACGACTTTTTATAACGGCGTGTCCCATCCATGCCGTCATTCCCGAAGGTTGTAATCGGGAATCCCAGCCTCATTAGGTTTTTTCTTTTTGTCGTCGTAGAAGTGGGCTCCCCTTTTTAAAACACTTGCCTAATGTTTTTTTTTTGGTAAATTTTGATTGTAGGGAAAATTTACCAAAAAAGGAGCCCTTTTATGAAAAACTCTTCTACGGGCCGTTTAGGCCGTTTGTTTAATGTCGTCACCCTGGAAGGTTGTTGTCCAGGGTCCGTTGTTACCAATAAAGAAAGCGGTAGAGATCCTGGACTAGGACACTCCAGGATGACCCCATTTCATAACGGCAAGGAATGTGCAAATAGAGCAAGTTTGCTTTACAAAGGCTTCATGCTGATTGAACTCTTGGTCGTGGTCCTTATCATCGGCATACTTGCCGCTATTGCCCTGCCGCAGTACCAAAAGGCGCTCATCAAGGCGCGTTTTGCCACGGTCAAGGCCGCGTCCCGCGCTTTGGCAGAAGCAGAAAATGTATATTATTTGGCCAATGGAGAGTTTACCTTTGATTTGCAAAATTTGGCTGTTCAGTTGCCTGCGGGGGGAACCCTCGATACTACTGGCTCTGAAATGCACTATTCTTGGGGGATGTGCTATGTGGCTTGTGTGGATGCCTCTTGCGGCGGCTGTACACTTAAACCTAGTGATGCAGCCGATGAAAAGGCTTGGACTATCAATTATTTTTTCACTTCATTTAAAGATCGTAAAGTCAGCTGTCTGGTAAACGACGGCTCCGCTGACTATTACACGGAGATTTGCTTGGCTGAAACCGGAAAAACCAAAGCACAGGGAATACGCAGCAGCA
>CAVDMZ010000133.1:0-3564 GCA_963610115.1 Duodenibacillus sp. | reverse complement strand
CCGCCCACCTCGCCAATGACAGCAGAGATAGAAACAGAAATAGCAAAAAAGAAAAGACAATGCCGTTATAAAATGTCGTCATTCCCGAGATGGCGGCATGGGGGGTAACAGCAGATCCTAGAGTACTCACAAAAAGAGCGGAGGAAAACATCCCCCGCCCTATTCAGTACCGCCAAAACATCCCTGCCTTAATGCAGGCCAATTTTACACCGGTGGTCTTTTTCGTATTGCTCCACCGCTTGTTTTTCCTCGCCCTTGTATTCGCTGGTGCGGCGGATAAGCTCGTCAAAATCTATCCCGCGCGCGGGGAACATGGGCCCCTCTACACAGGCAAAACGCACCTTTCCGTCCACCGTCACGCGGCAACAGCCGCACATACCGGTACCGTCCAACATAATCGGGTTCATACTGGCATAAGGTTCTATCCCCAGCTCCGTCATCAGTTTAGAGGTAAACTTCATCATGGGAATCGGCCCGATAACAAACCCCGCTTGGATTTTTTCGCCACTTTGCACGGCACTTCGGAGCACGTCGGTTACCATGCCCTTCTGGCCGTAGGAGCCGTCATCGGTGCAGGGCCGTGTTTCATCGCACACGGCTTTCATTTCCTTTTCCAAAATAAGCAGCTCTTTCGTACGCGCGCCCAAAATGGCCACCACTTTGTTTCCGGCCTCTTTGAGGGCCTTGGCAATAGGATATACTTCGGCAATTCCCACGCCGCCGCCAATTACCGCCACGGTGCCATAATTTTTTGTTTCCACAGGCACGCCCAAGGGACCCAAAACATTTAAAAAACAATCGCCTTGCCGGAGCGAGTTAAACATAAAAGTAGATTTGCCGATAGATTGGATAATCACGGTAATGGTGCCCTTTTGTGCGTCCCAATCCACCAAGGTAACCGGCACGCGTTCACCCGTTTCACTGCCGCGCAAAATGACAAACTGCCCCGCCCGCGCAGAGGCCGCCACCAGCGGCTTATAGATGACAAATTTTACCACCACCTCATTGAGCTGTTGCCGCACTAAAATTTCATTATCGCGCATATTATTTCCCCTTTAAAAATTCATTGATTTTTCCCGCCGCGGCAATGCCGTCTTTCATAGCCAGCAGTACGGTAGCCCCGCCGCGGATAATGTCCCCTCCGGCGTAAACACCCGGCATAGACGTGTTGCCGTTTTCATCCAAAGCGATGACCCCGCGCTCAGTTACCTTCAGTTGCGGCGTGGTCTTGGAAACCGTCGGATTGGGACGTTGGCCGATGGCCGTGATGACCGTATCAGCCGGCTGTACAAAGTCCGACCCCGGGATTTCTACCGGGCGGCGGCGGCCCTTTTCATCCGGGGCGCCCAGCTCATTGCGGGTAAAGCGCACGCCGGTTACGCGGCCTTTTTCATCCTGCAAAATTTCTTTCGGCGTCACCAAATATTCAAATTGCACGCCTTCCTCTTGGGCGTGTTCCACTTCGGCCGCGCGCGCGGGCATTTCCTCACGGCTGCGGCGGTAGGCGATCGTCACCGTCTGCGGCTGCAAACGCATGGCGCAGCGGGCTGCATCCATAGCGCTGTTGCCGCCGCCCAACACGATAACGTTTTTCCCCGCTTTAATCGGGGTGTCCGTCTGCGGGAATTTATACGCCTGCATCAGGTTGACGCGGGTCAAAAATTCGTTGGCACTGTATACGCCCACACCGTTTTCGCCGGGGATGCCCAGCATGGTCGGCAGTCCGGCGCCGGAGCCAATATACACCGCGTCGTATGTTTTAAGCAAATCCTCTACGGTAATGGTCGCGCCGACCAGCACATCGGTCTTAAAGGTAACGCCCATGCTTTGCACCGTTTCAATTTCTTTGTTGATGACCTCACGCGGCAAGCGAAACGAAGGAATCCCGTAGCGCAGCACGCCGCCATAGGCGTGCAAGGCTTCCAGCACGGTAACTTCGTGCCCGGCGCGGCGCAGCTCCGCCGCACAAGCCAAAGAGGACGGGCCCGATCCGATACAAATCACTTTTTTGCCCGTGGGCGCGGCGGGTACGGGAGGTTTTAAGGCCCCCTCGGCGCGGGCGGTGTCGGCGGCGTAACGCTCCAAACCGCCGATGTTCACGGAGCCGAATTTGGCCTTGAGTACGCAGTGTCCTTCGCAGTGTTTTTCCTGCGGACAGACGCGCCCGCAAATGGCAGGCAGCAGGCTGGTTTTCATAATTTCAGATGCAGCCGCCCCGGCATTACCGGCCTTAAGTTGTGCAATAAAATCAGGGATGTGCACGCCGACGGGGCAAGCGTTTTGGCACGGGTGTGTAGGACAATGCAAACAGCGGTCCGCCTCCAGCATAGCCTGCTCTTTGGTAAAGGATTGGGCGACTTCTTCAAAATTAGTGCGGCGGACGGCGGGGTCCTGCTGGGTGCCGTTGTTGCGCGGCCGGGACGGATTGGGCATGGATGACCTCCTAATCTAAAAAATCCAAGATAAAAATAACAACGCTGTGCTATATTTATTATAGTATATTGAAAACAGACGGATTTGTTATACAATATATTATATCAACCGGGTAAAAGGAGGGGTTATGTGTCCGAAATGTCATGCAGAAGGAATTGCCACTTTTGTATTGGGTGCGCTGGTCGGCGCTGCGCTGGGAGTGCTGTTTGCTCCGGCTAAAGGAGATACCACCCGCCGCAAAATCAAACGCTGGGCCGAGGACGCCTATGAAGAGGGAAAAGAGGGGCTGGCCGAACATGCCGGAGAAATAAAAGAGCGTGTGCTGGGTCATGCAGAACAGCTCAAAGACAAGGTGGCTCAAGCCAAAGTGCGCGCGGAGGAGCTGAAAGAAAAATTCAGCGAAAAAGCCGAAGAAATCAAAGAGCAAGCCTTGGAAAAAACCGAGGACCTGCGCAGCAAAGCCGCCGACGGTTTGGAAAAAGTGGCGAAGAAAATTAGATAAACCCTCTCTATATCACAAAACCCCGAAGCAAAATGCCCCGGGGTTTTGTGTGGCTTAGTTTAGTGGATAATGCAAAAATCCTTCCCCCCTACTATAGGGAGCTGTTGCCGTCATAGAGGTACACAAGGCCATGCCTTTAGGGGCAGAAGTCTGCGCCACACAATCGTGCTGGGGGGAGTCGTGATAAATACGATAACCTAATTTACCATAATCACTATTTTCACTGTAATAGTAACACAACGTAGATTGCGTTGCAGATCGCTCCGGGCCGATATACTCACACACATATTTTCCCATAGTCAGGCTTTTGCCATCCTCTGACAAATCCCCTGGGAAAGTAAGGTCTAGATCTGCAATTTTAGAAGCATATGTCCCATTGGCCATATAATAGCGATTTCCCGCCTCTTCTATGGCCCGGGCGAATATGGGCAGCTGGGCAAAACGCGCACGCATGACCGCCTTTTGATATTGCGGCAAGGCAACAGCCGCAAGAATACCAATAATGAGGACAACGACCAAAAGTTCAATCAGCGTAAAGCCGCGGGAATATCCTCTCCTTACGTCATTCCCGAAGGTTGTAATCGGGAATCTCGTTGTTTTTTCATAAGGTTGAGATCCCCGAGCGTTGC
>CAVDMZ010000132.1:0-3614 GCA_963610115.1 Duodenibacillus sp. | reverse complement strand
CGTTAAATTTTCCCTACAATCAAAATTTAGCAAAAAAAAAACATTAGGCAAGTGTTTTAAAAAGGGGAGCCCACTCCCCCGACGAGAAAGATGACCCTGTTTTATTGAACGACGGAAAAACCAACGGGAAAAAGGAAAGACCCGATAAAAAATGAGATACCCCGCCCCATAAGTCCAAACAGGCGGAGTAAATAACTTCCTATTGAAAAAGCGCGACGGAAAAGATATCATCAAAGAAAGGGACCCCCTTGTATATCAAACCAAAAGGAGCTTTTATGTCGTCGCCGAACAAACACAAAATACTAACGGTGATACAAACCATTGGCCGTTCTTTCTTTTTGCCGATTTCCATTTTGCCCGTAGCCGGGCTGCTGCTGGGAATCGGCGCGTCTTTTTCTAATATGGCTACCGTGCAACAATACGGGTTGGAAACCCTCATGGGCACGGGCACGCTGCTCAACCATATTTTTATTCTGATGAGCACGGTGGGCAATGCCGTATTTGCCAATTTACCTTTGCTGTTTGCACTGGCGATTGCCATGGGGATGGCGAAGGACGAAAAGGCCGTGGCTGTTCTGTCGGCCGCGCTGGCCTTTATTTTGACCCATGTAACCATTCACCAGCTGCTGCTTTTTTCCGGCCAGGTATTGCCCGACGGCGCGCTGGCCGATACAGTCATCAAGGGCACCATCGGCACCACCTTGGGCATACAAACCTTGGAAATGGGCATCTTCGGTGGCATCTTGGTGGGCCTCATGGTGGCTCTGCTGCACAACCGCTTTTACCGTATTGAACTGCCGGCGGTGTTTTCCTTCTTCGGCGGGGTGCGCTTTGTGCCGATTATCTGCACCTTGGCCGCCATTGTGCTGGGCGCGGTGTGTTATTTTGTATGGCCGCCGATCCAGCGTTTGATTTTGGCCAGCGGTTTGCTGGTGGTTAAAACGGGCTACTACGGCACCTTTATCTTTGGGTTTATGGAGCGCGCTTTAATTCCCTTTGGCTTGCACCATGTGTTCTATATGCCGTTTTGGCAATCGGGCCTGGGCGGGGCGATGAACATTGACGGCACCATGGTCTATGGTGCGCAAAATATTTTCTTTGCGCAGCTGGCCTCGCACCATACACAGCATTTTGCCATTGAAGCGGCCCGCTTTATGACGGGCAAATACGCCATTATGATGGGCGGCTTGATAGGGGCGGCCTTGGCCATGTACAACACGGCCAAAACTACCAAACGCAAGGTGGTGGGCGGCTTGCTGCTGTCGGCGGCGCTGACCTCTTTCTTAACGGGCATCACGGAGCCGATTGAATTTACCTTCCTGTTTGTAGCGCCGCTTTTGTACATCGTGCACTGCGCGTTGGCGGGTCTTTCGTTTGTACTGATGCACGTGCTGCACATTACCATCGGCACCACCTTCTCGTGCGGGCTGATTGACTTTATGCTCTATGGGGTGCTGCAAGGAAATGACAAAACCAACTGGGTGCGGCTGCTGCCCGTGCTGGCGGTGTACTTTGTGGTGTATTACTACTTGTTTAAATTCGTCATTTTAAAGTGGGACTTGCCCACTCCGGGCCGCGAAGCCGACGACCAAGAAACCAAACTCTACACCAAAGAGGATTACGAAGCCAAAAAGCAGCAATCCTCCGCGCAAAAGGCGGTCGCGCAAACCACCGCCCCCGCTGCCGAAACGGAGCCTGCCTTTGAGCGTGACGAACAAATGGAAAACATCATTGCCGGCTTGGGCGGGCTGGACAATATGGAAAACCCGGAATGTTGCGCCACGCGCCTGCGCTTGAACGTAAAAGACAGCGCCAAAGTAAACAAAGCGCTGCTCAAAACCACGGGCGCGGTGGGGGTGATCATCAACGGCAACGCCATTCAAGTGGTGTACGGGCCGGTGGTCAGCACCATCAAACCCAAATTGCAGGAATATATGAATAAAAAACGCGTCGCCCAATAAACGGCTGCCGCTTTTAGCAAACACCGCCCCCGGATTTCTCTCTTCCCTGGGGCGGTATTGTGTTTACCTAATCTCTATTTAACCAGCGTGGCCAGTTCTTTTTGCAGGGCGTTTTGAAGCGGGGCGACCGGGAAGGGAACTTCTTTCCCGTCGGCAATAAGCCCGCGTTCCGGGCAAAAGCTCTTGAAATTGCGTTGCGTCCCGCGGGCGCGGTCTATCAGCGTAATCATGCCGTCTATTTCATCGCAACCGATTTCTTGGTAGACGCGGCGCATAATGCCCTCGCCGGGTTGCCGGCTTTTGTATTCCCCGGGGCGCTCTTTCAAATATTCATCGGCCAGCCCGAAAGCGTGTCCGATTTCATGCACCAGCACAGAAAAATAGGTCTCATCGTCGTAATTAAAAATATAATTAATCGTCCACAATTTCTTTTGCAAAGCTCCGTCATACTTTCCGGCTTGGGCTTGTGCAAAGGCAGAAGCCCCTTGCCGCTGCAGCTCCGCTTGGTTTTCTATACTCCCCACCGGAGGAAAATAGTCCTGCCCCGCAGGTGTGCGCACCGGGTTTTCGTAGCGGCGCAGCGAGCAGATAAAGGGCTCCTGGCCATTGATAGCGTAGTAAGAAGTATAGTGGGCGTTGGTCTCGCCGCAGTAATTAGTAGAAAACACAAACATCAAATCCACCTGCGGGGCCGACGGAGCAGAAACATAAAAGTCCGCCCAAAGCGGCAAAGCCGCCTTATTGCATTGAGGTTGGGCTACCAAACGCAACGGCTCGTCCAGCACGGGCAGGATATCTTTAAATTCATCTGCCCGACCAGCGGCGGCAATACGCAGTGCAATACCATGCGTCCATTCCCGCAGGGCCACCTCTATCATGGCACGAGCCTGCGTGCGGTCTAAAAAACGGGTTTCTTCTTCGGGCATTTCCACGCAATAGCTAATCGTGCGCGAGCCCAACAGGCGATTAATCAAATAGAGGCTCTTGCCTTCGGGATGCAAATCCTCCAAGTGGCTGTATGGGGCGGCTGCGGCGGCCGGGCCCAAAAGAGCTAAGCTGAGCAGGGCATAAAGCACTTTCTTCATACTTTCAGTATACCCATTGCCCAGCGCACCCGCAAGGGCCCTTAGGCCCACAAATACACTGGGCCTAATCAAAAAAATTATTTTTCAAACTGAGACTTCTTAGGAAAACGTTTACGCAGATATTGCGTATGAGCCACAGAAAATTCCTCCGCCAATGAGTCCGAATCATTTAGGCAAAACAAACAGGGATCTTCGGTTTGCAGCTCTTTTATATTTCTCATCACCATGCGGCCAGAAACCCCGCAATGAAATTGCGTCAGATTTAAAGCGTTTTTAATGACGTTTTTTCCCTTGAAGTGATCCGGGAAAATCATAATGCCACGGTGTAAATCCGTACGGGTGCGGAACTTGGAATAAGTCGTGTTTTTCCAGTAGCCCCCCAAAATTTCCCCGTTTTCCAAGTAATCGCTTTTGCGGTAAGCCGTCATGGTGTGCGTATCTCCGTATACGGGCAATTCTTGCGGCTTCATGTGATACACTTTTTCAAACACCTCGTCATTAAAATCGGAAATTTCTTTAACCAACTTATTAGCGGGCAGAGGCATCCATAGGCGGACTTCCTTGGCCA
>CAVDMZ010000131.1:2382-3658 GCA_963610115.1 Duodenibacillus sp. | reverse complement strand
CCTTTGCCCCGTAAGCGGCAAAGAGATTTCCCAAGGTTTGTTTAAAGATCTTTTCCGGCGTTGCGCTTACATCTTTTCCGGCGCGCTGACGCCCAAAAATTCCAATCCCTTCTTAATGCGCTCCGCCACGCGCTGGCACAAGAGCAGGCGCGAGCGGGTCTGCGGCAGGTTGGCCCCGTCCAACACACGGCAGGTGTCATAGAACGAGTGGAACAACCCGGCCAATTCCATCAAGTAGGTGGTCAAATGGTGCGGGCTCATATCCCGCAAGCAGTTTTGCAGGACGGGTTTGAACCACACCAGTTTCATCATCAGGGCGCGCTCTTGCGGGGCCAGCGGAGTAAGGATATCGCCGCTTTCCCAGCCCTTTTCGGCGGCAGCCATAAAAATGGAATGGATGCGCGCATGCACATATTGCACATAAAAGACCGGGTTTTCATTGGATTGTTTTTTGGCCAATTCAATGTCAAAGGTCATTTGGGCATTGGGCGTGCGGCTGGCGAAGAAGAAACGGCAGGCGTCGGCGCCCACTTCGTCGGTCAGCTCGCGCAAGGTGATAAACTTGCCCGCGCGTTTAGACATTTTAACCTGTTCGCCGTTGTCCAACAAATGCACCAGCTGGTGAATGATGGGCACGAAGGCATTTTCCTCGTGGCCCAGGGCGTGTACGGCCGCCTTCATGCGGGGCACATAGCCGTGGTGGTCTGCCCCCAAGATGTCCACCAGCGTATCGTAGCCGCGGTCAAATTTGTTTTTGTGATAGGCAATGTCGGCCAAGAAATAAGTCGGGCGGCCGTCGGTGCGTACCAACACGCGGTCTTTGTCGTCCTTGGCTTGCTCGTCTTGGGTGGAGCCGAACCACACCGCGTCGTCTTTTTTATAGGCGGAGCCGTTCTTTTCCAAATCCTCCAGCGCGCCTTGCACCGCCCCGGCCTGGTGCAGCTCCGACTCGCGGAACCAACGCGTAAATTGCACGCGGAAAGCCTGCATGTCCTCTTGCTGGGTTTTGATAAGGTACTCCATGGCCCAGCGGCCGTAATCTTGCTCCTTTAAATCCTTGGGGGCCTTTTGGGCCATGTCAATTAAGTAAGCCCCATGGTATCCGTTCTCCGGCGGCTCCTTGCCCTCTATGCGGGCCTTGAGCGAGGCCGCCAGCAGCTGGGCTTGGTTGCCCGCGTCATTGACATAATATTCGCTGTCGCACGCGTAGCCCAAGGCGCGGTGAATGCGCACCAAGCTGTCGCCTAGCGCCGCCCCGCGGCCCGAGGCTACATGC
>CAVDMZ010000131.1:0-2372 GCA_963610115.1 Duodenibacillus sp. | reverse complement strand
GATTGGCGGAGACAAATTCAATTAAAATTTTATGTTTGGAAATTTCATTGCTTTTGATGCGGCGGTCCAAAGCGGCAGCGGTTAAAAATTTATCCTCCAGCCGCACATTGATAAACCCCGGCGCGGCGGCCGTAGCGTCGGCAATGGCATTGACTTCGCGCAGCAGGACGGCGGCCTGCTTGGCAATTTCCAGCGGGTTCTTGCGCAGTACCTTGGCGGCGGCCATGGCCCAGTTCAAGGACAAATCCGCGCCCGTGTGTTCGGGGGCGGGGGAAAGCTCCACCGGCGGGAGCGCAGCACCGGCAAAAACTTCGGCGCTGGAGAGTTTGAGTTCAATATCTTTTTTGAGTTGCTCTAACATTTATTTTCCAGCCTTTTTAGCGGTTTTTTTGACCGCTTTTTTTGTAGTCATTTTTGTAGATTTTTTAGCGGCCGTTTTGCGGACCGTTTTTTTCGCCGCGGGTTTGGCCGCTTTCTTGGCCGGAGCTTTGGCGGCGGCTTTTTTGGTTACTTTTTTGACGGCCTTTTTGACCGTTTTTTTCGCGGCTTTGGGTTTTTTGTAATCCACTTCTTTGCCAAAGCTAAAGATTTTATCCAAGGCGTAAAAATCCCGCGCTTCTTGGGTCATAATGTGCACCAAAAAGGCGCCGTAATCGGCCACGCGCCACATCATACTTTCCCTGCCGTCGCGGTTTAATTTATACACGCCTTCTTGTTTTAAGCGGGTGCTGATTTCCTCCTCCACCGCCTCTAAATGCGGCTTGGAAGTAACGGTGGCCAAAATAATATAGTCGCACAGCGAGGACAGGCCGTTTAGGTCCAACACTTTGATATTTTCGGCTTTCTTTTCATCTGCGCAACGCGCGGCCAAAAGCACGATTTCTTTGTTTTGCATGGGGCACCTCTTCTTAAATATATATACCAGCATAGCATTTTTAGGCCCTTTTTACTATATAAAACCTTTCGCGGCCGCGCTTGCAATTTTATATACTAAAGCTATGCTATCTATCGTACCCACCCCGCTGGGGAATTTGCAGGACATTACGCTGCGCGCGCTGGACACACTCAAAAACGCCGATTTCGTCTTGTGCGAGGACACGCGCCGTACCCAAATTTTACTCACGCACTTTGGCATTTCCAAACCCACCGTGCGCTACAATGAAAACGACAGCTCCTCCGTGCGCCGTTGTTTGGAACTGCTTAAGCAAGGCAAACATTGCGCCTTGGTGTCTGATTGCGGTACGCCGTGCATTTCTGACCCGGGTTGGAAATTGGTGCGCGAGGCCGCGCGGGCGGGGTTGGCGGTTATCTCTTTGCCGGGGCCTTCGGCGGCCGCGTGCGCTTTGGCCGGTGCAGGGTTTACCGGGGGAGCCTTTACCTTTTTGGGCTTTTTGCCGCGCCGCAGCGGCAAGGCGGCCAAACTGCTTAGCGGGGCCTATGGCCAACAGCACCCGGTCATTGTGTATGAGTCTCCTTTCCGCGTGGTGAAACTGCTGGAGCTGATTGGGCAAACCTTGGGGCCGGACACGCCGGTGGTGGCCGCGCGGGAAATTTCCAAGGTATATGAGGAGTGGCTGCGGGGCAGTGCCCGCGAAGTGGCCGAAGATTTACGCAAGCGCAGGAAAGTGCAGGGCGAATTTGTGGTGGTCATCGGCCTGCCGGAAACGCAAACACAAGAAAATGAAGAGCCAAATTTACCCTATTGATACATTAAGTGAGCCGCAGTTGCGCGCGGTGGCTGCACAGATAGATGCGGGCGCGGTGGCGGTCTATCCCACCGATACCGTCTATGGCCTGGGCGCCAATGCGTTTAACGAGGCGTCCATCCAGCGCATTTACCAAATCAAGGACCGCCCGGCCGGCGCTGCGTTGCAGCTGCTGGTTGGCACGGCGGCGCAAGCGCAAAGCATTGTGCAGTGGTCTGGTGCGGCGGAAAAATTGGCGCGGCGGTTTTGGCCCGGGGCGCTGACACTTATTTTACTCCCCAATGAAAAGGGCCAACCTCTGCGCCGCGGGTTTGAGGGATTGGGCTTGCGCGTGCCGGCACATCCGGCCTTGGTGCGGCTGCTCGCTTACTTAAAAGAGCCGCTGGCTTCCACCAGTGCCAACGCGCATGGCTGCCCGGTGCTTACGGAAGAAGAGGACTTGATTGCTTTTTTTGACGGCAAGGCGGATATTATTTTGACGGGGGGGACCCTATCTCCAACCGCTTCGTCGGTACTGGACCTGACGCACGAACCCAAACTGCTGCGCGAGGCGGCCCTGTCGCGCGCCGCGCTGGAGAGGGCCTTGGCTTTCCCTATAAAATAGTTATAATAAGAGTATGCACCCTTACATCGGACAATTTAATTATCTTATTTACTACACCGTGC
>CAVDMZ010000130.1:1035-3675 GCA_963610115.1 Duodenibacillus sp. | reverse complement strand
GCGAGTACGGGCAAAAGAAGTTTCTTCGTGTGTTTTCTCCTTGTCCCCTGAGGGGAAATGATTTTGAACGCATATATTTTTGCTTTTTTGGGCGTGAGAGCCAAGGGCGGATTTATGGGTAGAAGGCTTCCCATTTTGATAAAATATAAACAAGAACCTTTGGGAGGCCGTATGAAAAAAATAGCCGTGCCGCGTTGGATACAAGCTTATTTTATTTTTCTTTTGGGCAACTGGCTGGTGTTTGGGTTGCTGCGCGTGATTTTTTTGTATGTGTTCCGCGGGGCGCTGACCCCGGCGCATTACCACGAATTGTGGACCACCTTTTATATCGGCGCCAAGTTTGACTTCCGCCTCGCCGGGGCGGTGGCCATTCCGCTGGGGCTGTATCTGACGGTGCGGGCCTTTTGGCATAAGGCTTCTTACATTAAAAAGGGCCTATGCTGGCTCTACGGCTTGCTGGAGGCGGCGGTGCTCTTGGTGTATTGCACGGATTTTGCCCATTATGCTTATATTTCCATGCGGGTGAATGCCTCGGTCTTTAAATATTCCGAAAATGCATTGATTTCTGCCCAAATGATGTGGCAAACCTACCCGGTGGTGTGGATTTTGCTGGGGCTGTTGGCGTGGGGCGCGGTGGGCTATTTCTGTACCAAAAAGGTGCTGACCTACGCCTTTGCGCGCGACGATAAATACCGCTGGAAGGGCAATTTGGCTTGGTTTTTTGCCGGGCTGCTCATCACGGGCGCGCTGATGTTTGGGCAAATCAGCCAATATCCCTTGCGCTGGAGCAATGCCTATCACTCCACCAATAATTTTATTTGTAACTTGACGCTTAACCCGGCGGTCAACTTGTTTGACACGTATCGTTTTGCCCAGTCCAAAGAATATAATGAAGAGGCCGCGCGGAAGTATTATCCGCAGGTGGCAAAATACCTGCAGGTGGACCACCCCGACGAACAGACGCTCAATTATGTGCGTACCCTTGCCCCGGCGGCACACCCCAAGGATTACAATGTAGTGGTCATTTTTATGGAATCCTTCGCGTGGAATAAATCCTCGTTTACCAACCCGGATTTGGACCCCACCCCCTTTGCCAAATCCTTGGCCGATAAAGGGATTTTGTTTGACCATTTCTTTACGCCCACTTCCGCCACGGCGCGTGCGGTGTTTGCCACGCTGACGGGCATCCCTGACGTCAGCGCCATTAAGACCAGCTCCCGCAATCCGTTTATTGTGGACCAGCACATGGTGGCCAATGCCTTGACCGATTATGAAAAGTATTTCTTTATCGGCGGCAGCAGCAGCTGGGGCAATATCCGCGGCGTGATTGAGCATAATCTGACGGATATTCATATGTACGAGGAAGGCAAATTCCAAAACGAACACCGCAATGACGTATGGGGCATTTCGGATTTGGACCTGTTCCGCGAGGCCAACCGTATTTTGGAGGAGGACCAGCAAAAGACCCATAAGCCCTTTTTTGCCGTCATCCAAACGGCCGGCTACCACCGCCCCTATACCATCCCCGAGGACAATGCCGGCTTTGAACGGGACCTAAAGATGACCGAGGAACTGGCCAAGAAACGCAGTTTTGTCAGTACGGCGGAATACAATTCACTGCGTCTGTCGGACCATTTTTTGCGCGAGTTTTTCCGCTTGGCGCAAAAGAGCCAATATTATAAGAATACCCTGTTTGTCATTTTTGGCGATCATGGTCTTTCGGCCCCGGAGTCGGAAAATATGCCCCGCGGGTATGTGGAGTGGAATTTGATTAATCACCAAGTGCCGCTGATTTTGGCCGGGCCCGTCGTTAAGAAACCGCAGGTCATTTCCCAAACGGCCAGCCAAGTGGATATTATGCCTACGATTATGGGTTTTTTGGGCCGCGGCTATTACACGCAGGCCATCGGGCGCGATGCGCTTAATGAGCGCCGCGAGCCGGGCGCCTTTATTTATGCGTGGGCGCAGGAGCCGCACCCGATAGGCTTTGTGCAGGGGGAATATTATTATCAAATCTTGGGCCCCGACGGCAAAGACGGTTTGTACCGCCCCGGCGCGGACGATTTTAACCGCGATTTGTCCAAAGAGCAGCCTGCGCGTTACCAATCTATGAAGGAAATGGCGCTGGGATTGTATGAAACTTCGCGCTATATGTTGTACAATAACAAGAAGCACAATGAAACAGACAAACAATAGGAGATAAAAATGAGTGGAATCGGCATAGCCTTACTCATTGTTGTAGTAGTAGGGATTTATTTTGTGATGACGTACAACACGTTCATCCGCTTGCGCAACTACGTGCGCGAATCGTGGAGTGACATTGAAGTGCAAATGAAACGCCGCTATGACCTCATCCCCAATTTGGTGGAGACGGTAAAGGGGTATGCCAAGCACGAAAGCGGTACGCTGGAAAAAGTAATCCAAGCGCGCAGCCAAGCCATGCAGCCCCATGACACCTTGGCGCAGGCCGCCCAGTCTGAAAATGTGCTCACGGGCACGCTCAAAAGCCTGTTTGCCTTGAGCGAAAATTATCCCGATCTCAAGGCCAACCAAAACTTTTTGGAATTGCAGCGCGAACTGCGCGACACCGAGGATAAACTGCAAGCCGCCCGCCGTTTTTACAACGGCAATGTGCTGGCG
>CAVDMZ010000130.1:0-1025 GCA_963610115.1 Duodenibacillus sp. | reverse complement strand
AATACCAAAACGGAGCTCTTCCCCAGCAATGCCGTGGCGGGGATTTTCCACTTTGAAAAACAAGAGTTTTTTGAATTAGCCGCCGACGAGGCGGACGCCGCCCAAAAGCCCGTTTCCGTTAAGTTTTAAAGGAGCTTTTCGTGGCGACGACCTACGATTTTATTGCGCAAAACAAGCGGCGGACCTGGCTGCTTGTTTTGCTTTTTCCGCTCTCTTTTGCCGCCTTGGGGTTTCTGACCATTTGGCTGTGGCATTTCTTTTTCTCTCCTGTCCCGGGGCAAAATGCGCAGGAAGGAACCTCTGCGGCGGTAATGGCCTTGGGCCCGGCCAGCGCGATGGCCCTGCAGGTGCTGCCTTGGCTGTGGCTGGGGGCTATGGTGTGGATTACTCTTGCCTATTACTGCGGGGACAAAATGTTGCTTCATGGGGCGGGCGCGAGGCGCATTGACAAAGCGGACCAGCCGGAGATTTACCGTTTGGTGGAAAATTTGTGCCTTGCGGCGGGGCTGCCCTTGCCCGAGATTTATATTATCAACGACGAGTCCTTAAACGCTTTTGCCACCGGGCGGGACCCTCAACACGCTTCTGTGGCTTTGACTAAGGGTATCGTCAAAAGGTTGGACCGCGCCGAGCTGGAAGGGGTCATCGCGCATGAACTTTCCCACATCAAAAACCGCGATATCCGCCTGATGCTCATCACGGTGGCGGGGATTTCCTTTTTTACATTCTTGGCGGAGCTCTGTTTCCGTTTGGCGGTGAGTTCCTCGCGCGGTTCGGGCAAAAACAAGGGGGGCGGCGCGGCCCTTTTCTTTCTGCTGGGGCTGGTCTTTACTCTCTATGGATATGTGATTGCGCCGCTGATCCGCTTGGCCGTGTCGCGCACGCGGGAGTATCAGGCCGATGCCTCGGCCGCGCTGCTCACGCGCCACCCGGCGGCTTTGGCCCGTGCCTTAGAAAAAATCACCCAAGACCCGCGCGTAGAAAGTTTGGACGCACACGCCAGCATGGCAGCCATGTGTATTGCC
>CAVDMZ010000129.1:0-3943 GCA_963610115.1 Duodenibacillus sp. | reverse complement strand
AACGACCACTACTGGAAAAATGGAAGATCCTGAACAACTACTTTTCAGGATGACCCTGTTTTATGCAACGACGGAAAGACAAACGGCAATAAGGCTGGGATTCCCGATTACAGCCTTCGGGAATGACGGCATAGACGGGCTGGGCTTGCCGCCCCCTGCGCGCTGACCCTGCCTGCCGCTACTCCCTCGGGAATGACGGCATTTAATAGAAATGATAGAGTAGTTATTAAATAAAGTCATGCTGGAAAGTTTTAGTCCAGCATCTGTCGTGTTCCTCTTTTTCATAACAACGGACCCTGGACAACGACCCTCCAGGGTGACGGCGGGGAGAGGACACACCGTTCATCAAAACGTCGTCATCCCCGGGGAGTTTTCTTTACATAAAAATCCCCGCCATAAGCGGGGATAAAAGCACCTTACAAAAGCATTTTATAAAAGCGTTTTACAAAATTTTCCAGCCGTCCCGCCTCACACGCGGATAGCGGCCAGTTCCTTTTGCTCTTGCTGTTCCAAGCGTTTTAAGGTAGACTCATAATCCTTCTGGCCAAAAGCCTGCGCCCGCAACTGATTATATTTTTCCATTACGCGCCGGGCTTTTTGGCTCCAAGCCTGTTTGACGGACTCCTCCACGCCGCTCATTTGGTCCGTAATGTGTTTCAACCGCTCGTCGTTGCTTTTATTGTAGGCCTCGGCCACGCCGCGCTCACGCAGGGCTTGCAGTTTTTGATTGGTCTGCTCAGTCAGTTTCATATCGGCATTGTTTAATTCGCTGACATTAATATTCTCCCCCACCGGGCGCATTTCCATACGTTTTTTATTCAAATCGTCCACCAGTTGTTTGGCCTGCGCGGCGTATTGCGGCCCCAGTTGCTCAAACCCTTGGACAATACTCTCCCCCTCCTTTTGCCAAGCCTGCCGGGTTTGCTCCAGCTTATCTTTGGAATAAACCGTATAGCGCGCTTGCTGGCGGCCCTCTTTAATGGCCTGTGCCTCTTGCATAATTTGTTGTTTGGCTTGGGCGTTTTGCACTTGGGTCAACTGGCTGGCGGCGAAGGGATTGTCCTGCACATTTTTGCGTACGACCTCTTCCAAATCCTTGTGTTTTTGTTCGTCTAAAGCCAGCAGCTGGCGGGTAACCTCATGCTCTGCCTGCGGCGTGCGATACACTTTCATACGCTGTTGTAAGTCGTTCTCCATTTTTTCACGCGCAGCACTGGCGGCGGCAGAGCCAAACTGCTTCTCTATGGCAGAGAGCTGTTTTTCATTATCGGCGCGCAGCTGCCCCTCCAGTTGGGCTAAGGCCTCGTTTTGGTTGAGCTGTTGAAGCTGGCTGGCATACTTGGTATTAATGGCGCTGGCGCGGATTTGTTTCTCCTGCGGGTCGCCGGGGCCCTGTATGGCTTGGGTCATTTCCCGTTGAAAATTATTCATAATTTTGCTGGCGCGAGCGGCGGCTTTGTCGCCGTAGTTAGCGCGCACATCATTCACCACGCCTTGGGCTTGGGCGGCAATTTGCGCGGCTAAATTTTGGCCCGTTCCGCTGACTTGTCCCTCTTGGGTAGCTTGGGCCTCGCCGTCCATTTGTGCCGCTTCCCCGCGGGAACGGCCTAAATATTTGGCGATGTTTTGGTTGCGTTTGCTCTTAGGGGCCATGGCCTGCACAATCGCGCGTTGAATGCCGGAGGAGAACGCGTCAATTTTGCGGTTCATCTCCTTTTGCTGGCGGTAAGTCAAAGCGGGCAGAGAGGTATTCCAAACCGTTTGGCGGGCTTGCCCGGCGTCTTCGCTTTCAAGGTCCTGTGCCGTGGGACGGTAAGTGCCCGGCAACCCCTCTGCCGCACCGGGCGTATAACGCGGCGAATAGGTCCGCCGCGACGCAGCAGAAGCTGTCCTTGTCGGTGTCCCTGCCTGCGTACGCACGGGCGGAAACACGCTGCGCTGTGTTGGAAATGCTGCGCTCTGCCCCGCCGGAGCATAGGCTGCCGCTTGTACGGCCGGGCGGTACGCCACGGCCTTGGAACGCGCAGAGGACGTGCCCAGCGAATCAGACGGCAGTTCTGAGCCGTCGGGGGAGTCTATAAAAGAGGTAAAATCGTACGTCGGCGTTTCCTCTAAAGAAGACGGGGAAGCAGACGGCACCGGGGCCACAGCAGACGGAGCGGCAGACCATCCGGCAGCTTCGTCGCCGGACGGATTGTCTTGGCCCAAAAACATCAGCCCGATGACCAGCAGCATAATAATAAAAAGCGCAAAATAAAAGAAATTTCTATTCATATTCATATTTTAGCAAAAGCCCTGCAGGAAGCGGGGCGAAAGTCAAAGCGCGGGAACCGGCGGCGGGAGCGGGACGGCGGCCTCCCAAGCGGCGTTCCACTGCTGTTGCAGCGCGGCCAAGGTTTGTTTGTACTGCTCGTTGAGGTACTGCGTGGCGCGCTTTTTTTGGCTCAGGCGGGCATTTTCCTGCCAGCACTTAAGGTATTCCTCTAAAAAGCGGTTGAACACCTTGCGCGCGGCCAAGACAGCGTCTTTTCCATACAAGGGCTCTATGTATTTTTCCAGCCTTTGCTGCGCGGCGATTAAATCGGTACGCAAGCCAGAAAGAATTTCCGGCGGGGTTTGCCCCAAGGGGTCGCCGGATTGCTGCAGAATTTGGCGCAGCTGTTTCTCTGTTTCTATGAAGCTTTGGGCCAAGCGGGCGTCCAATTCCGCCTCGGTGGCCGCTTGGGTCTGCGCGGAAAGATAGGTCTGCAAATTCTTATCCAGCACCGGGCGGCTCAGACGGGCGGCTTCATCACCATAATACAAAGCCACGGTGGAGAGCAATTCCTCGCCACGGCGGGTCAGCCGTTCCTGTGCGTGCGCCAAGGAGGCGGCGGTGGGCTGCAGCCGGGGCAACTCTCGTTGGGTTTTTATAAACTGCTGCAGCTGGGTTTGCTGCTGGGGCCAAAGCTCCTCTAAACGCTGGGCCAAATCGGCCGGGGACTGGGCGGCGCGGGCCTCCTGCGCTGCGTGTGTTTGCCATTGTTGGTATAAGGCCTGCACCTGCTGGTGGCTTTGCTCGGCATAGGTTTGCAGCAAGCGCCGTTGTAAGGCTAGGCGGTTGCGCTCAAAGCTTTGCGTCAGCTGAGCGATATCCAACGGATAGGGCGTATTGGTCACACGGGCGGGGTCGGCCGCGGTTTCTATGGGCAGGGGCTCGCGGCGCAGCTGGGTCAAGCGGCTGATGTCTTGGGCCTTGCGGGCGTATTTTTTTATATTGGCTTGGCGCTGAAATTTGGACGGACTTTCATCCTCAGGTTTGGCGCAGGCGGCGGTTAATAAAACGGCGGCACAAAAAAGTGCACAAGTAGGTTTGTTCATAATTTCTCCAAGATACTTATATTATGACTTAAACCAGCCGCCAACGCAAGTGGATTTTAATCAAAAGTGCCTAAAAACTTGTCTCATGTCCAAAATGTCCCGCCGAAAAACGACCGGACGGAGATATTTAATGCAAACTAAGGCATAGTCCATATGCCATCCCAAATCTCTTGGCCGCCAAAGGAGCGGCAGAGTTGCCTGTGGTTTTCGCCTTCACACAGCTGCATACCGGCAAATGGGGAAGAAGAATGTTTCAGATAAATGGCAACAACACCATAGTTTCCACCAGAACAAATGACCTTTT
This sequence comes from Duodenibacillus sp., assembly GCA_963610115.1. Taxonomy (GTDB): domain Bacteria; phylum Elusimicrobiota; class Elusimicrobia; order Elusimicrobiales; family Elusimicrobiaceae; genus Avelusimicrobium. The sequence goes on along the minus strand of CAVDMZ010000129.1, from coordinate 279 downwards.
TTTGATCCCATAAAGTGCAATAGAAATGAGGGTACTGAACCAAAGACCCGCTTTTCACTTCCCCTCCTGCCGGAGGAGCTACCGCCAAGTCCGCAAAGTCAGTAGCATATTCCCCGTTTTCCAAATAATAAACTTCCTGTGCGTCAGCCAAAGCGCGCACAATGGGACGCATCGTGGCAAAACGGGCTCTCTTCACAGCCAGTTGATACTTCGGTAATGCCACCGCCGTCAAAATGCCTATGATGAGTACAACGACCAAAAGTTCAATCAGCGTAAAGC
>CAVDMZ010000128.1:0-4024 GCA_963610115.1 Duodenibacillus sp. | reverse complement strand
TCATGCGTGCGCGTTTTGCCCAGCTGCCCATATTCGCCCGGGCCATAGAAGAGGCAGGTAACCGTTACTTTATGGCCAATGGGGCGTATGCTTCTAAAATTACAGATTTGGACCTTCCTTTCTCTGGCAAACTCTCAGTGGATGGAATAAGTCTGATTATGAAAGACTACATGTGCCAATATGTCGGTCCGGGTCAACTTTCAGCTGCATCCACGCTGTGTTACTATTACAGCGGAATAAATGGTTACGGCACTTTAGGTTATCGTATTGTGCGCGGAGACTCCCCCCGGCACTATTGTTTGGCGCAGAATTCTAACTCTAAAGCCAAGGCCTTGTGTGCGTCTATGACGGCGGCAACTCCCTCTGACAATGGAAAAGGGTTGCTGCATTATGAATTAAACTAGTCCGTTAAAAACCCCGGGGCCATAAGCCCCGGGGTTTCGCGCACCCGGGGGCTTTGCTTTTATGTTTCCTTTTACTTAATCTTGTAGAACTTGGCGATGACGTCCCAAGCTTCTTGGGCGGTGTCCACAATGTGGCAAGTGCGGGCTTCGTCGTTGTCAATCACGCCGTAGCTGGCCAGTGCCTTGAAATTGACTACAGCGTTCCAAAATTCCCGCCCCACTAAGATGACGGGGATTTCCTCTTTTTTACCCGTCTTAATCAGCGTTAAAATTTCAAACAGCTCATCAAAGGTGCCGTATCCGCCCGGCAGCACCACAAAGGCGCACGAACGCATCACTAAATGCAGCTTGCGAATGGCAAAATAATGGAACAAAAAAGCCAAATTTTTGCTGATGTAGGGATTGGGGTGCTGCTCATGCGGCAGGGTCACGTTAAAGCCTACGCTTTTGCCGCCGTTTTCAAAGGCGCCGCGGTTGGCCGCTTCCATCAGCCCCGGCCCGCCCCCGGTTACTATAGCAAAGCGGTTTTTGCCTTTCTTTACCACCAGTTTGGCCAACTCCCGGCCCACTTCGTAATATTTAGACAAAGACAGCAGCCCCTCGGCTTCGCTCAAGCGTTCCTGCAGGGCCTTGTTTTTGGGGTTTTTGGCTAAATTCTTTTTGGCTTGGGCCACCTTGGCCTTGGCTTGCTTTTCCGGCTGGACGCGCGCACTGCCAAAGCACACAACGCTTTGGGTAATATTGAGCGCTTTCAGATACAGCTCGGGTTTGAGCACTTCCAGTTCAATGCGCACCGGACGCATGACCGGGCGGTTTAACAAGTCAATATCCTCGTAAGCGCGAATGTAGGAACTTTCGTGCTCAATGCGGGCTACCGTTCTTTTGTTAGCAGTTTTTTTCATGGGGTTATTTGCTCCACAGTAGTATTTTTTCAGCCATTTGCTCCGGCGTCAGCCCCAACTGCTGTTGCAGCTGGGCCACCTTGCCGTGTTCCACAAATTCATCCGGTAGCCCCAAGCGCAGCAGTTCAAACGCCCAGTCCTGCCCGGTCAAATATTCCGCCACCGCACTGCCAAAGCCGCCGCAGAGGCTGTTGTCCTCCAAGGTAACGATGCGGGGGGAATGCTTTAAGGCTTCGTCTAAAATAGCGGTGTCTAAGGGTTTGACAAAGCGCGCATTGATGACCCCGGCGTGCAGGCCTTTCTTTTCTAATAATTGGGCCGTCTCCAAAGCCGGGTGTACCCGGTTGCCAATAGCCACCAGGGTCAAATCTTTTCCTTTCTTCATCCAAACGCCCTTGCCGATGGGCAGGTCCTTTAGTTCCCCGTCCACGGGCACATTAAACCCGGCTCCGCGCGGATAGCGCAGGACAAACGGTTTGCCGCTGTCTAAACCCGTTTTGAGCAGGTGGCCCAGTTCGTTTTCATCCGCAGGCGCGGCCAGCACCAAGTTGGGCGTGCTGCGCAAAAAGCTTAAATCAAACATGCCGTGGTGCGTGGGGCCGTCCTCGCCCACCAGTCCGGCGCGGTCCAAGGCAAAAACCACGGGCAGATTTTGCAAGGCGACGTCATGCACAATTTGGTCATAGCAACGCTGGGCAAACGAGGAATACACCGCCACCACGGGTTTTAAGCCCTCTGCGGCCAAACCCGCGGCAAAGGTGGCCGCGTGTTCTTCGGCAATGCCTACGTCAAAAAAGCGTTGGGGGAATTTTTCGCGGAAGGCGGCCAGTCCTGTTCCCTCGGGCATGGCGGCGGTAATGGCATTGATTTTTTTATCCGCTTGCGCCAGTTTGACGATCGCGTCAGAAAAAGCCTTGGTAAAGGTAATGCGGTCGCTTTGGCCGATGGTGTCGCCCGTGTCGGCGTCAAAAATGCCGACGCCGTGGAATTTGGTCGGCTTTTCCTCGGCGGGGGGATAGCCCTTGCCCTTTTTGGTAACCACATGCAGCAGGACCGGGCCTTTGACGTCTTTGACGCTTTCCAGCACGTCAATCATGGCGTCAATGTCATTGCCGTTGACGGGGCCGAAATAACGAAAGCCCATTTCTTCAAAAATCGTACCCGGAAATAAAATGGACCGCGCCTTTTTGGCCAGTTTGGCGGCATTGTTGCCTAGTTCATCAAAGCGTTTTAAGAAGTTGGTGGCCTTTTCCTCAGCCAGCTGCACATATTTTTTGGTCAGCAGTTTGGTCAAAAATTGGCCCAAGGCTCCCACGCGTTTGGAGATGAACATTTGGTTGTCGTTTAAAATGACCAACAGATCCGTGGCCAGCAGCCCGGCGTTTTGCATGGCTTCATAGGCCATGCCGCCCGTCAGTGCGCCGTCGGCCACCAAGGCGATGACCTTGCTGTCGGCCTTTTTTTGGTCGCGCGCAATAGCCATACCCAGCGCCGCCGACAGCGCCGTGCTGGCATGCCCGACGCCGAAATCATCATACTTGCTTTCACTGCGTTTGGGGAAACCGCTCAAACCGCCCTTTTGGCGAATGGTGCTGAATTTGCCCTGCCGCCCGGTCAGCAATTTATGGGCATAGGCCTGGTGGCCGGTGTCAAAGACCAGCTTGTCCTTGGGCGTATTAAAGACATAATGCAGTGCGGTAATGATTTCCACTGCGCCCAAGCTAGAGCCTAAATGGCCGCCGTTGCGGCTGGTGGTGCGGATGATTTCCTCCCGCAGTTCCTGGCAGAGCTGCGGCAACAGCTCACGCTTGATATTGCGCAAGTCGGCCGGGGTTTTTACGGTGGGCAATACGTTCATGCAAACTCCTTAATAGGTGCGGGTCTTAAAAAATTCCGCCATACCATACAGCGGCGCTAAGTTTTTGCGGCGGGCCGTTTTGAGGCTGTCCAACGCCTTTTGCGCTTTGGCAATGAGCAGCTGCGCGTGTTTGCGGCTGCCCTCTAAGCCGTAGAGGCTGACAAAGGTCAGTTTGCCGTTTTGCGCATCGCTGTTGGATTTTCCCAGCTGCTTGGCGCTGGCAGTAACATCTAAAATATCATCTACAATTTGAAACACCAGCCCGATGCACTCGGCGTATTTTTGGATGTGTTTCAAATCGGCCCCCTTGACCCCTGCCAGCAAGGCCCCCGTTTCCACACTGGCGCGGATGAGCGCGCCGGTTTTATTGGCGTGAATGTAGAGCAAAACATTCTCCGGCGTGGTTTCTTTGACGCGTTGGGGCAACAGAAAATAATGCAAGGATTTGCCCGCTAATTTTTTAGAGGTCTTTTTGATTTTTTCCGCGCGGGCGCTGGCTGCTTCCTGCGTGCCCATGCCTTCGGCATATACGTCGGCGGTTTGGCCGCCCACCATGCCGGAAGCCCCGGCCAAATGTGCAAAATGCTGCAAGGCATTTAAGGTGTTTTCCGCCCCGACGGATTTGATTTTGCCGTTTTGGGCAAAGACTTCAAACACATAGGTCAGCAGCGCATCGCCGGCCAAGAGGGAGAGATCCTCCCCAAACACCTTGTGATTGGTGGGCTTGCCCCGGCGCAGGTCGTCATTGTCCATGCTGGGCAGGTCGTCATGAATTAAGGAATAGGTATGCAGCATTTCCAGCGCGCAGGCCGCGGGCATCACGTCGGCAGCTTTTTTGCCGAAGGCTTCCGCGGTGGCCA
>CAVDMZ010000127.1:0-4128 GCA_963610115.1 Duodenibacillus sp. | reverse complement strand
GTCATTTTGTGTACCTAAATTAAATGAGCGTCTCGTTGCATTTGCGGCAGACACGCACTTTTTCGCCATTTTCCAACACTTTGATTTTGGGGGTCATGGCTTTTTTGCACTTGCCGCAGACGACGGCGACATTGGAAGCGTCCAACGGAGCTTCCATCTTTTGAATGCCGCCCTGTTTGTTTTGGGAAGGTTTCACGTGTTTGGAAATCATATTAATGCCAATGACCGTCACCGTATTCTTAGACGGATTGACCGATTTCACTTCGCCCTTCTTGCCTTTGTCCTTGCCGGACAATACCAACACGGTATCTTTTTTCTTTACTTGCATTTTAGACTACCTCCGGGGCGAGCGAGATGATCTTTAGGAAGTTCTTTTCCCGCAATTCTCTGGCAATCGGCCCGAACACACGCGTACCTTTGGGTTCGCCATTGTCGTTGATGATGCACACGGCATTGTCATCAAAACGAATATAGGAACCGTCTTTGCGTCTTTTTTCACGCGCCACGCGCACCACGACCGCGCGCACCACGTCGCCTTTTTTAATGGCGGAAGTAGGGATCGCATCTCTGACGGAGCACATCACGACGTCTCCCAAAGTTGCGATATCCCGGTGGTGACCGCCGCGCACCTTAAAGCATTGCACTTTTCTGGCGCCGGAATTGTCAGCCACGTTGACGATGCTTCTTAATTGAATCATACATTAACTCCGTAGTTTTCTAACAAAAACTAAGCCCTGGCTCTTTCCACAATTTTGGAAATGCGCCATTTGGTCGTTTTGGAAAGCGGGCGGCAGCTCATGATTTCCACTTTGTCGCCGATTTTGGTTTCATTGCCTTCATCATGGGCATGGTATTTGGCCGCTCTCTTCAGGGTTTTGCTGTACAGACCGTGACGGACCAGGCGTTCCACTTTTACGACGCGGGTCTTATTCATCTTGTCCGATACAACTTCTCCGGTAAGGACCTTTCTCAGGCCGCGGGTTTCTTGATTTTCCATGTCTAAACCTCTTATTTCTGCTCTTTCTTCTGGTTAATCAGCGTTTGCAGAAGAGCAATCTCGCGTCTGACCGCCCGGATTTCCATCGGGTTGGCGATGGGGGTGGTGCTGTGTTTGAAAAGAAGATTAAATTTCTTTTCCTGCGCCTTGGCCAAGGCTTCTTTCAGCTCGGCCGCGGTCTTGTTCTTCAAAGCTTCTTTTTCGTTGGTCTTCATACTATCTTCTCGCTACCATTTTGGTCTTGATGGGAAGCTTGTCAGAAGCCAGGCGCATGGCCTGTTTCGTATCTTCCAGCGTGGCGCCTTCCAATTCAAACAAGATGGTGCCCGGTTTGACGACGGCCACCCAGTGGTCCGGCGCGCCTTTGCCTTTACCCATACGGGTTTCGGCGGGGTGCTTGGTGATGGCTTTGTCAGGGAATACGCGGATCCAGAGTTTGCCTTTCTTTTTGATAAATCTGGACAGCGTAATACGGGCCGCTTCAATTTGACGCGCGGTAATCCATTTCGGTTCCAACGCTTTGAGGCCGAACTCGCCGAAGACTACATCGGCGCCGCGGGTGGCGTTGCCCTTAATGCGGGGCGCACTGTGCGGTTTGCGATATTTCACTCTTTTAGGCATCAACATAAGTAAATTCCTCTATTTGATTTCCTTGGCAGCGGCCACATTTTCCACGGCACCGCTGTCGGTCGTGCCTTCGGTCATGTCGCGGTGTTTTTTGAGCTCGTTCATAATCTCTTTGGGAGATTTGGCGAAGTGAGTTCTCTTAAAAATCCACACTTTGATACCGATTTTGCCGCTGACGGTTTGGGCTTCGGTAAAACCGTAGTCAATATCAGCGCACAGGGTGTGCAGAGGCACGCGGCCTTCACGTTTCCATTCGGTGCGGGCAATTTCCGCCCCGCCGAGTCTGCCGGAAACCATAATTTTGATGCCCAAGGCTTTGCCTTGCAGGGCCTTTTCTATGGCTTTCTTCATGGCAGCACCGTAGTGGGCGCGTTTTTCCAGCTGTTGGGCAATGTTCTGCGCCACCAGCTGCGCGTCCGTTTCCGGGTTTTTGATTTCAATGACGTTAACAAACGTCTTGCTGCCCGTGAGCGCTTCAATTTCTTTGCGCAAGGCCTCAATATCGGCACCTTTTTTGCCAATGACCACGCCCGGGCGGGCCGTATGGACGTTCAAGCGCAGGAAAGCGCCGGCACGTTCAATGCCCACATAGCTGACGGCGGCCATTTTAAATTTGTCGTCCACGATTTTGCGGATTTGGAAATCTTCCATAATCAACGCAGGCATATTCTTGGGGGCGAACCAGCGGGAACGCCAATCCTGAATATAGCCCAATCTAATGGAGCGCGGGTGAATCTTGTGTCCCATAGTTTAGCGACCTCCCTTTTTTTCGTCGGAAACAATGACCGTCAGGTGGCACATGCTCTTTTTGTAGGGCATGGCGCGGCCTTGCGGGCCGGGTTGAATCCGTTTCAAGTGGCCGCTGGGGCCCAAGTTTGCAAAGGCTTCTTTAATGAAGACTTTGCTGAAGTCCAGCTTTTTACCGGCTTTGACTTCCAAGTTCGCTGCGGCGCTGTGAATGGTTTTGGCAACCAAGTCGGCAGTGCGTTTGGCGATAAACGGGAGCACATCTTCCGCCGCCTTTACGTTTTTGCCGCGGATTTGGTCCAGCACCAGGTTCACCTTGCGGCTGCCGTAGCGTTGAAATTTAGCTTTTGCACAAGCTTCCATATCAAATCCTCAACTCTTATTTCAAGGCGGTGGAATCTTTGGTCATGCCACCGTGGCCTTTGAACAACCGGGTGAACGAAAATTCACCAAGTTTGTAACCTACCATTCTCTCGGAAATGTAGATGGGCAGAAACTTACGGCCGTTGTGCACCAAGAAGGTGTGGCCCACAAATTCCGGAGTAATTGTGCAGGCTCTCGCCCACGTTTTGATAGGTTTCTTTTCGTTGGAGGCGTTCATTTTTTGAACCTTTTCCAACAGGTTTAAATCCACATAAGGACCTTTTTTCGTTGATCTTCCCATAGTTATTTAACCTTGTTTTTTCTTCTGTCGCTGACGATCATCCAGCCCCAAACTTTCTTGGTGGAGCGGGTCTTCAGACCGCGGGACGGCTGGTTCCACGGAGAGCGGGGGATGTTGCCGCCCTTACCATGACCGCGGCCACCTCCCATCGGGTGATCCACGGCGTTCATCGCGCTGCCGCGTACGGTCGGTTTTTCGCCGCGGTGGCGGTTGCGCCCGGCGTTGCCGATGACCACGTTGGCGTGGTCCACGTTGCCCACTTGGCCGATGGTCGCGCAGCAAGCGCTGGGAACCAGGCGGATTTCACCAGACGGCATCTTGATATGGGCATATTCCGATTCTTTGGCCATCAGCTGGCCTTGGGAACCGGCACTGCGCGCCAATTGCGCGCCTTTGCCGACTTGCAATTCAATGGCGTGGATAAAAGTACCTTCAGGAATGTTTTTCAGAGCAAGGCAGTTACCCACTTTGATATCGGCTTTCGGGCCGCTCATCAATACATCGCCCACTTTTACACCAATGGGATGCAGGATGTAGCGTTTGTCGCCGTCGGCATACTTTAAGAGGCAAATGCGCGCGCTTCTGTTCGGATCGTATTCAATGGAAACGACCGTCGCGGGCACGCCGTGTTTTTCTCTCTTAAAATCAATTTGTCTGTACGCGCGTTTATGACCGCCGCCAATGTGGCGCACCATGATCATACCGGTGTTGTTGCGTCCGCCGGTTTTGCGCAGACCTTTGGTTAAGCTCTTTTCCGGAGATTTCTTGGTGATCTCGGAGAAATCGGCCACCGTAATGGTTCTCCTGGAAGGAGTGTAAGGTCTAAATGTCTTGATAGGCATAGTTAGTAGTTCTCCTTATTCTACTTCGCCGTGGTTTCCACCACTTCGATTTTGTCGCCTTCTTTCAAGGTCACGAAAGCTTTTTTGTAATCCGGTCTTTTCCCTTCAAACCGGCCCATTTTGTGCATTTTGCCACGCACGGAAATGGTGTTAATCTTGGTTACGGTGACGTTGAAGATTTTTTCTACGGCCGTTTTGATTTCGCCCTTGGAAGCGTCCTTGGCCACTACGAAACCATAGCGGTTTTGGTT
>CAVDMZ010000126.1:0-4128 GCA_963610115.1 Duodenibacillus sp. | reverse complement strand
GGCAACAACCACTACCTAAAAAATGGAAGATCCTTAAGCTAGAATTTTTCAGAATGACCCCGTTTTATTTGACGGGAAAAAACAAATAGCCCCAACAATTTTGTTGCTAAACAGGGCAGTTTTTGTATAATAAAGTATCTTTATCTTACGGAGCGGATATGAAAAAACTCATTTATGTTTTTGTCTTGTCTTTGACCTCAGCACCCCTGCACGCGGCCGCGTCCACCTGCCAAACCCGCGTGGATAAAAATTTAGATAAATCCACCCGGCAAAAGGTGGAATACTGCCTGACCCAAGAACCGCAAGATACGCAGGCGGACGCCGTGACGGAAGTAGTCCTCTCTGACACCTACTCCGTGCAATATCCCAAGCCCAAAAAAGCCAAAGCCGCCCCCCAGCCGCAAGTTATCAAAAAATACAGCACGGGGCCCGTTTCCCAAGAATATTTAGACCGGGACGATTACCCTGCCTTCCGCAACGATTCGTTGCCGCGCCTGAGCGACGAGGAAGCGCACGAAACCGCTTTAGAGGCTCTGCACCAACAGTCCACGGCCGCACAGCCTGCCAAGACCAAAAAACCTGCACGCAAAAAAGCAGGCAAACCGGTCCGCAAAAAAACACAGCTCTCCACGGATTTAGACCAAACCCAACCCGCGGTCCCCACGCAAACCCCGGCAGCGGAATTGGAGCAAGCCCAAGCCTTACAAGAGGACCCTTTGTATGCCAATACCACCGACGGTGGGGCAACCCCGCAAGGCTTCTCTGACGGCGGAGTTTACCAAAGTGATTTCGGCTACAACGCCACGGACCCCGCCTTACAACCCTAAAACTCATTGACATTTTCAGTTAGGAAAAATACAATAAATTATGACCAACTTATATCATTTCTTTCAAAAGCCGTTTCAAGCCAAGGGTTTGGTTTGGGGCTTGGTGGATTTGTTGATTAAATTGCTCACATTGGCGACGTGGCTCTACGTAACGGGCACGCTGCTAGGGCTGGTGTGGCAATCCATTCAGCTGGACTACAACCCCATGACGCGCCTGTGGTGGTTCTCCTACGCTTTTCTGATGTTCTTCGGAGCGTCGCTGCTGGCGTATATTTTGCTCTTCGTGCGCGACTACGGCGACGAAGAATAAAATTTATTGCGCTAAAAAACCCGCTCTTTAGAGCGGGTTTTTTAATCGGTTTTCCGGCGGCGGCTTAATACACTCAGCGGCCTAATACACTTTCTTTAGCGTCAACACGCCGTCCTCAAAAAACCATTCCTCTATCAGCTCGCCCGTTTCGCTAAATTTCTTCGTTACGCCGTTGGGCTTGCCGTCCTTGTGCGGGGAAATCAGGGCAATGGTGCCGTTGGGGTGATAGACAATTTTATCGCCGATGATTTTATCGTTTTTATAAGTACACTCCGATCGCAAATCCCCGTCCTGCGTATAAACGCGGCAGGGACCGTTTAAATAACCCTTTTGGTATTCGGCCACCTCTAGCACCTTGCCGGAAGGATAATATTTGGTCTGGCGGCCCTCTTGGCAATCGTCGGCATAATTCATTTCTTTATGCAGACGGCCCGTGGGATGATACACCCGCACGCCGCCCTGCAGTTTGCCGTTTTCATAAAACTTTTCAATACTGACCTTGCCGTTTTCAAAGTAAATGCGGCAGCGGCCCCCGCGCAGACCGTTTTTAAATTCACATTCAAAATACAGCTTGCCGTTTTCAAAAAATTCCTTTACCGTGCCGTCGGGCAAAGCCCCCTCTTTGCGCACGATGTCCAAATTTTTATCTAAGGTTTCGCGGTACACTTCCTTGCCTTCTACAAAATACGTCCTTAAAAACCCCACATGCAGCGGGTCATTTAAGCTGGTGGTCTTGCGTACGATGTCTGCCATAATCTACTCCTCCGGCATGGCCTGCGCGGCCACATAGCCGCAGCTCCAGGCAAAATGTAAATTAAATCCTCCGCTGCGCCCGTCCACATTGAGCATTTCGCCCAAAATATACAGCCCCGGGCAAAGCAGCGACTCCATTGTATTATAGTTTATTTCGGCGCAATTTACACCCCCCGCCGCCGCCATAGCCTCGGTCCACGGCCGGGCGGAAAGTACGGTAAAGGGCCACGCACCCAGCGTTTGCGCCACTTGCCGCCGGGTGTTTTCCGTCCAAGTGCCAACGGGCGCGCTCTTTTTAATGCCGATAAAATCTATCAATAAATTGGCGATATTTTCGTGTAACATCCCGGCAAAAAATTCCTTAGCCGGACGGCGGGAAAAGGCTTGCGCCCGCTGTTGCAAAAGGCAAGACAGGTCGGCAATCTCCGGGAAAAAGTTAATTTCCACCCGCACCGGCCCGCGGGCCAAAGCCTGCACCACCGGGCCGCTGATATTTAAAACAGCCGGGCCTGAAAGCCCATAGTTTGTAAAAAGGAGTTCCCCCTCACTGGACAGCTCCTGCGGCGTGCCACGCCACGCCACAGCCCGCACTTGCGCGCGGATGCCTTGCAGGCGCGAAACAGCCTTTTCCTTGACGTTTAATGCGCACAGGGCCGGAGTAATGGGCGTAAGGCGGTGTCCCAATGCGCGGGCCAATCGGTAGCCGCTGTCGCTGCCGCCCGCCTGCGGGTACGCCTGCGAGCCGCACGCCAAAACGCAATATTTGCTTTGCCGTGTTCCCCCGTTTTGCAAATGCACGCGAAAGAATTTTTTCTTTTCTATTTTGACCACTTCACAGCCTGTGCGCAGCTCCACCCCGGCCTCTACACAAGCCAAACGCAAGGCCTCCGCCACAGCGGTGGATTTGCCCGTCGCCGGGAAAACACGGCCCGCCCCCTCTTGGCGGGTCAATACACCCAGAGAATGAAAGAAATCTTGACATTTTGAAAAGGGAAATTGTTGAAGCACGGCTTGTGCCAGCTGGGGCGTTCCCCGGTAATCGGCGGCCGATACGGTGGCATTGGTTAAATTGCAGCGGCCGTTTCCGCTGACCAAAATCTTGCGGCCCGGCTGGGTGGATTTTTCCAGCAGCAGGGTTTTTTTGCCGCGACGGGCGCACCGCAGCGCGCACATCAGCCCGCTGGCCCCCGCCCCGACGATAATTACGTCATAGTTTTCGTTTTTATCCATTAAATTTACTATAGCAAATTTGTTCCGCCGCCGGGGAGATGATTTGCAAAGAAACCCAAAAATGGAAAATGGTTTGCCCACAAAAACCGCACAACCGAAGAAGCCTTTCCAAAAAAAGAAAGGCCCCGCCTTTTGAAGAGCCTGTTATATGTGTCACCGGGTGGGCTCGAACCACCGACCTAGCGCTTATGAAACGCTCGCTCTAACCAGCTGAGCTACGGTGACTTAAATGGAACATTTATATTATAACAAAATGCGCGCGGCCTTGTAAACACGCCGGCGCCAAAGCCTAATCTATCATCGTATAGTCGCTGAGTTTTTCCGGCACGGCGCCGCTGGCGGCCACCTTAAAATCTGCCTCTGCAAGGGCCTTTTGCTCCAGTTTGGCATAGGCCGCCCCGCGCGCCCGGTATACATCGGCCGACGGTTGCGCGCGCAACACCCGGGTATAGTCTGCCACCGCCTCTTTATACTGGCCCAGCATAAAATAAATCCCGCCGCGCGTAAAATAAGCCTGCATTTTGCCGGGGGCCAGGCGAAGACCTAAATTGACCGCTTCTAAGGCCTCGGTAAAATGCCCTTGCGCAGCCAAGGCGGAGGCAAAGGCATTGTATCCGTCGGCATGGTACGGGTTTAACTGCAACACCTGCATAAAGTCCGCTTGTGCGGCAGGGAAGTCCCCGGCAAAAAAATATGCCGCCCCGCGGGAGGCATACACCGCCGGATTCTGCGGGTTCAAACGCTGGGCGCGGTGATAAGCCTTCAAGGCCTGCTGCAGCTTGCCGTCTTTAAAATAACCGTCCCCGCGCGCCAACCATTCCGCCGACGTAGGCAAAGTCTGGCACGAAAAAAAAAAAAGCAATAAACAGAATAGTTCAAATGGGAATAGTTCAAACAATAGCGGTCAAAAGAAAGTCTCTGAAATGAGCAAAGAAGAATTCGATGCTTATTGGAGAAAAAAATATAAATCATAAGGAGGTATTGTGTTATGGCAAACACAAACATTAA
>CAVDMZ010000125.1:0-4129 GCA_963610115.1 Duodenibacillus sp. | reverse complement strand
GAGATTTGCTTGGCTGAAACCGGAAAAACCAAAGCACAGGGAATACGCAGCAGCAATTATATGATATATTTCTATTAAAATCCCCCGCGAAAGCGGGGGGTTATTTGTATTTATATAGTATTCAGGACTTGGTTTCTTTTAACAAATTGGCCGAGGCTTTAAAGCGTACCTTTTTCTTGGCGGGCACTTGCACCTTTTCGCCGGTTTTGGGGTTGTGGCGGGTGACGGGCAACGCGGTTTTTAAGTGAAAGGTGCCGAAATTACTGATGACCACCTTGCCGTCGCGCTGAAGGCCGTGTTTGATAATTTCAAACATTTTATCAACGGAAATTTTAGCCTGCTTTCTATCCAGCACGTGCCGGGTAAGGTGTCTAATCACATCGTCTTTATTCATAACAAATCCTTATTTGTTTCCGCGGTGGATGAACCCCAGTGCCTGCAGCAGCACATGCGGCTTTTTGCCTTGGCAGACAATTTGCCACACCGCGTCTATAATGGGAGTGTTTAAGTGGTTTTTGCGCGCGATATCATATACGCTTTGAACGGAGTTGACCCCTTCGGCAATGGTACCCACTTCTTTTTTGGCCTCGTCTAAAGTCAAGCCGGATCCTAATTTCTCACCCAAACGGCGGTTGCGCGAAATGGCCGACATCCCCGTCAAAATGGCGTCGCCGAACCCGGCCAAACTATAGACGGTGCCCGCCTGTCCGCCTTGGCTGACGATGAGGTCGTTCATCTCCTGCAAGGCCTGCGTAATCAGCGCGGCCTTGGTGTTGGCCCCGTCGCCGATGCCGTCAATCACGCCGCAGCCGATAGCCACCACGTTTTTAATCCCGCCGCCGTATTCCACACCCCGGCGGTCCGTGGACGGCACGATGATAATCGGGTCCGCGTCAAATACCGGGCGGATTTCCTCCACCAGTCGGGCGTTGGGGCCGGCCAGCATAATTTGGGTCGGCACATCCTGCGCCACTTCCAGGGCAAAACTCGGCCCGCTAAAGGCCATAACATAGCCCTTGAGCTGAGGGAGTTCCTCTTCAATTTCTTCGCAAATCGTTTTAAAGGTCTTCTCTTCAATGCCCTTGGAGGCGCTGACCACGGGCAACACTTTGCCGTGAAGCAGCGGCTTGAGCTGTTCCCGGCAGAAGGTGCGAATGGCTTTAGACGAAATAACAAACACCAGCAGGTCCGCTCCGTCCACCGCTTCCTTTACGTCGCCCGTGAGGCGGATATTGTCATGAATTTTAAAATTAGGGATATTGGGATGCCTGCCCATGGTTTGCAGGGCATGCAGCAGCTGCTCGTTAAACTCCCACAGGCTGACCTGATAGCCGCGTTTGGCCAAATGTTGGGCAATCACGCTGCCCCAAATGCCGGCGCCGAAAACGGTAACTTTATTTATCGTCATGGTGTCTTTTTTTTGCGCCGTCTTCAAAGGCCAGCTCTTTTTTGGCCAACAGACGCTTGATATTGGGAATATGTTTGTAAATGACCAGCAGGCCAATGGCGGTTACCATGATATTGACCGCCATGGGGTGCTGCCCGATAAAGAAACTGGCCGCAGGCAGTACCACGCACGCCACGATAGAGCCAATAGAAATGCGCCCCCACAAGGCCACACAGAGGACAAAGGCCGCAAAGGCCATGGCCGTCGGTATGGGCAACAGCGCGGCAAATACGCCGGCGGAAGTGGCCACGCCCTTGCCGCCGCGGAATTTGAGGTAAACCGTCCACATATGGCCCAAAATAGAAATGGTGCCGCACAGAATAGCGGGCCAATAATTGCCTGCAAAAATATGCAAGGCCAAGTAGGTGGGGATAAAGCCCTTTAGGCCGTCAATTAAAAAAGTGGTAATGCCCGCCCATTTGCCCACCGTGCGGTACACGTTGGCCGCGCCCGGGTTGCCCGAGCCGTGTTGGCGGATGTCAATGCCCAGGGTTTTGCGGGCGATCAGGTAGCCGGTCGGCACGGCCCCGAGTAAATAACTAAACAGTGCAAGCAGAAGTACTCTTATCATCATATATTTATTATATAAAGTTTCGGCCTGCGGGCCAATGTGCCGGCCGGCCCGTTTTGCAAAAAGCTGGCATTGGAGCCGTTTATTATATAAACTAAAGGATAAGGACCAAAAGGAGCACTGGGATGAAGAAACTGTTTTTAATGGGGTTATTTTGCTGGGCCGCGGCCGGCTATAGCGTTGCACAGCAAACGCCCGCTTTTTTTGCAGAGGATTTTTTAACCCAAAGCGTTATTTTGGTGCAGGGGGACAAGGGGGCCAGACAATGCCAAGCCGTGCGGATTGCCCCACAATGGTATTTGACCGCCGCGCATTGTGTGCGGCCACTGTGCGACAAACAATGCCTCATCAAGGTGCAGCTGCTGGCGGGCCCGCTGCAGGCGTCGGCTTTGGTAGAGCACCGCTCCGCTGAGCCGCAGGTGTTTGTGCCGCGGCAGTACCGCCCGGGCAATGGCAAAAATATCCGCTATGATTTGGCCCTGCTGCACTTTGACCCGTCGGCAGAGGCTTTCTCTTTCTATGACGCGCAGACGCAAACTTGGCTGGACGAAAAGAGCTTTTTGGCGGCCTTGAAGAAGAGCTCCTACGCCGAACAGCGCACCCAGTGGGAGGCCTTGCAAAAAGCCCGTCCGCGCCTGCTGAGCGTAACGGATGGCACATCCCGCCAGTTGGTCCGTCCGCTGGCCGTGCCGGATCTGCGCCCCGACGGCATTTACTTTCACACAAGCGGAGAGAGGCCCTTTTATTTCTTTTCACAGCTGCGGCATTATTTGGGGCAGAATTTCGGCGTCCAGCGCGGAATGAGCGGCGCGGGCGTGATTGTGCCCGGCGGCGATGTGGTGGGGGTGGTGTCGGCCAGTTTAAACGGCACCTTGGTGCTTTATGATCCCCATGATACGGCCGTTTCTACCGTGCAGGCCCCGCTGGATTATTTTATGTTTACTCCCTTAAACCAGCAGAATGTGGCCTTTATCCGCGCTACGGTGGCGTCCTTCCGAGACGGGTCCCTTGGGCCACGTTTTGTTCCCATAATGGGCCGTGTGGCGGTACAGACGGAGCAAACCCTGCAGCAGGCCTTTCCGCAGCTGCCCGCCCCGCAGGAGATTGCCGCTAGCCCAGAAGCGAAATAATTTGGTCGGTTAATTTTTCCGCGTCAAAGTCCTGCGGTTGCTTGAAATCCAGCCGCAGGGCATTTTTATAGCGGTTAAACCAGGTGCGCTGGCGTTTGGCGTATTGGCGGGTCAGGGTGCAGATTTTTTCAAAGGTTTCTTCCCGCGTCTTTTCACCGCGCAGCCATTGTAAAATTTGAAAATAGCCCAAGCTCTTCAGTGCCGGACAATCCGGCGCGGCTCCGCCCTCAAGCAGGGCGCGGGTTTCTGCGGCCATGGGGTCTAGCATGGCGCGGGTTCGCGCCGCGATGCGTTGGCAGAGCAGCTCCTTGTCCCAATGCAGGTAGATAAACAGGGCTTGGTCTGCAGGAAATTGTCCCAAAAATTGGCCGCTTTTTAAGGCAGAGGCAGGTTGTCCGGCCAGCAGCGTAATCTCCAGCGCGCGCAGGACCCGCTGAATATTTCCCGGCGGGATTTGCCGCGCGGAAACGGGGTCCTTTTCTGCCAGCCTGGCGTGCAGTGCCTCTTTGCCGTGGGCCTTTGCCCACGCGGTTAATTCGGCGCGCAGGGCGGCGTTGGCGGGGGGGAGCGGGTCCATCCCTACAAAAAACGCATGCAGATACAGGCCGGTGCCCCCGGCAAAAATAAAAGGTTTATTCGGATGCGCGTTTGTCAACGCGCGGGCTTGCGTACAAAAGGAGGCGGCATCCGCGCTTTGCTGCGGGGCGGCAAAATCTACCCAATGATAGGGCACTCCGTCCACGCGGTACACCCCGCCCTGCCAAACGCCTTGGGGTTTGGCCGTACCCACAGTTAAACCCCGGTAGATTTGGCGCGAATCGGCCGAAATAATCTCCGTTTTTAAACGTTTGGCCAAGGACAAGGCCAGTTCTGTTTTTCCGCTGGCGGTCGGTCCCGCCAAAACCAGATGTCTCATTTTTTTAATACAGACACAAAAAAGGCCCGCCGCGGCGGGCCTTGCTTTAAGTAAAGTTAATCGTC
>CAVDMZ010000124.1:0-4161 GCA_963610115.1 Duodenibacillus sp. | reverse complement strand
GCGATGATGTCCTCTCTTTTATTGCAGAAGGCATCCAAACCAATATCCGCGAGCTGGAAGGCTCTTTATTTAGGCTGGTGTCTTATTGCAGCACCCACGGCGTAACGCCCACGATTGCTATTGCCAAAGAATTGTTGGCCGATATTTTAATCCAGCAAGAGCGCAAATTGGCCGTAAATGTAAACGCCATAAAAAAAGTAGTGGGAAAACATTTTAAAATTGATTTAGAGGACTTTAATTCCAAACGCAAAACCCAATCGGTAGCGTGGCCGCGGCAAATTGCTATGTTTCTTACCACGGAGCTGACCGATATGTCCTTGCCGGAAATTGGCCGGGAATTTAACAGGGACCACAGCACCGTCGTGCACGCACGCGATTTAGTAAAAGATAAAGTAAAAGCCGATCCTTTTTTTGCGGCGGAAATAAATCAAATCATCGCCGATATTAAAGCTGTGGATAAAAAGTAATTTCGGTGGATAAACAGGGGATAACTAAAAGTTGTGTGCATAATGTATATAACCTTTTTTACTTGTACACAAACTTTTGCAAATTTTGTATAGGGCAACAAACAAATCCACAGGATAAACAGGACGTATTAATAGGATTAATAATATGAAAATAAATATTACTAAAGAGACCCTTTTGGAAGGGATACAGGTGATTTCGGCCGGTGTGTCTTCCCGCACGACGCTGCCGATTTTGCATAATTTCCTTATGGAAACCCAGGGAGATAAAATCAAACTGGTGCGCACCGATATGGAAATGGCTACCGTGCACTATATCAAAGCCGAGGTGGAGGAAGAAGGGGCTTTAACAGTGCCTACCAAGGAATTTTCCGATATCATTAAAAACCTGCCCGACGGAAAAGAAATCAACCTGTTCACCGGGGAAAATAACAAATTTCATATTAAATCCGGCAAGAGTAAATTTTGGGTAATCAGCACGCCGAAGGCAGAATATCCGGCTATCCCCGAAATTGAAAAAACAGGCAGTGTCAGCTTAAGCCCGCTGGAGCTGCAAACGATGATTGATAAAACGGCTTTTTCCGCTTCTACGCAGGAAACCCGTTATATCTTAAACGGCCTGTTGTGGAACAATACCGCTGAAAAGTTTGAAGTGGTGGCTACGGACGGCGGCCGTTTGGCGGTGGCCTCTCATCCGGCCTTGCCTGATTCCGGCGAGTTTAAAATTATTATTCCGACCAAGATTTTGAACGAAGTGGTGCGCTTTATTTCCTTGTCCAAGCCGGATAAAGAAACGCAAATTCACGTCAATGTAGCCTCTAATCAGGTCAGTTTTGAGATGAAGGAAACCACTTTTATTTCCCGCTTGATTGAAGGAAATTTCCCCAATTATAATCAAGTGATTCCGACTAAAAAGAACCTTTCCTTTGATGTATTTACCAAGGAGCTTTTGGCGGCGTGCCGCCGGGCGGCCTTGTGTTCGGGGGAATTTGGCAGTACGGTAAAATTTCATATAGAAGATCATGTCATGACGGTATCTTCCACTTCCCAAAATATGGAATTTACCGACGAATTGCCTATAGAATATACCCAAGAGGCCTTTGATTTTGCCTTTAATCCCCAATACATTATTGATGTATTAAAGAATGTGGGCAGTGAAAAAGTGGTCTTTTCTTTTGTAAATGCTTCTCAGCCGGTTTTGATAGAACCGGTTGGCAAGGATGACTTGAAATACGTCATTATGCCGGTGAGAATTTAATGAAATTAGGCGCCAAACCCCGCGAAATTTGGAAGTCATCCTCCCAATTAAACGGAAAATACAACCGCTTACATAATAAACTCAACCGTCTGATGGTATTAGACCATGTATGGACGCGGCTGGTGGGGGAAAAGGCGCAGTTTTGGAAGCTGGAAGCGGTCAAAGGGGGCACCTTGTATATATCGGTGCGTTTATCGGTGGCGCGAAATGAATTAATTGGCCGCCGCGATACCCTGATCCGGGAATTAAACAAACATTTTGATAAGCCGTGGATTGAAAAAATAGACATCACAACGGATTTAGGAGCGAGTCATGAGTGAAGAAGAAAACAAACAATACGATTCATCTAAAATTCAAGTTTTAGAAGGTCTAGAGGCTGTTCGGAAACGCCCCGCCATGTATATTGGCTCTACGGGGCTGCCGGGCTTGCATCATTTGGTGTATGAAGTGGTGGATAACTCCGTAGATGAAATTTTAGCCGGCGGTGCGACCACCATTAAAGTGGTAATTAAAGACGATATGACTTGTTCTGTGGAGGACGACGGCCGCGGTATTCCGGTAGATTTAATGACCAATGCCAAGGACCCCAAACTCCGCCACAAAAGCGCGTTGGAAGTAGTAATGACCGTATTGCATGCCGGGGGTAAGTTTGACAGCGGCGCATACAAGGTATCCGGCGGTTTGCACGGTGTAGGTGTATCCTGCGTGAACGCCTTGTCAGAGGATATGGAAGTGCAGGTTAAAAAGAACGGCAAAATGTACCGCCAGCAATACAAACGCGGCAAACCTGTCACCAAGCTGGAAGAAATAGGCCCCACGGCAGAACACGGCACCAAGGTTACCTTCCATGCCGATACGGAAATATTCGGCGAGGTGGCCTTTGTCCAAGAAACCATTGCCAACCGCTTGCGCGAACTGGCTTTCTTAAACGCCGGGGTCAAGATTTTGTTTACGGACGAGCGCGGCGGGGATGCTAAGACGGTTACATTCCACTACGAAGGCGGTATTTCCCAATTTGCCAAATATTTAAATACCAATAAAACCGTTATCAACCCCGAGCCGATTTACCTAACGAAAACAGTAGGCGATAATTATGTATCCTTTGCCATTCAATACAATGAAGGCTACAGCGAAAATGTGTTTTCTTTCGTCAATAACATCAACACTATTGAAGGCGGTACGCATTTAAGTGGTTTCCGCTCCTCCTTGACGCGTATTATCAACGAATACATCAAAAACAACAATATCGTCAAACAGCACAAGGAATTGTCTGTCGGCGGGGATGATATCAAAGAGGGATTGACAGCGGTTTTGTCCGTTAAAATTCCGCACCCGCAGTTTGAAGGGCAGACCAAAACCAAGTTGGGCAATTCCGAAATAGAAGGCATCGTCCGTTCTATTGTCAGCGAAACCTTGTCCACTTTCTTTGAAGAAAACCCCAAAACGGCGCGCGCCATTTGTGAAAAATGCGTCCACGCCGCCGAAGCGCGCGAGGCCGCCCGCCGGGCACGGGATTTGACCCGCCGCAAGGGTGCCTTTGAAGGGGGCGGTTTGCCGGGCAAACTGGCCGATTGCCAAGAGCGCGACAGCTCTAAATGCGAAATCTTTTTGGTGGAAGGCGACTCTGCCGGCGGCAGTGCCAAACAAGGCCGTGACCGCGTCTTTCAAGCCATTTTGCCGCTGCGCGGTAAAATTTTAAATGTGGAAAAAGCCCCGCTCGTTAAAATTTTATCCAGCGATACCGTGCGCGACCTGATTGCCGCTGTCGGTACCGGCGTGGGCGAAGGCGAGGGCGGTTTTGATATTTCCAAACTACGCTACCACAAAATTATTTTAATGGCCGATGCCGACGTGGACGGACAACACATTTCTACTCTGCTACTGACCTTCTTCTACCGCCAACTGCGTCCGCTGATTGAGCAGGGGCATATATATTTGGCCCAGCCGCCTTTGTATAAAGTCAAAAAAGGCAAGCTGGAGCAATACCTGCAGACCGAGGAGCAAATGCAGCAATGGCTGATGAAAGAAGGCTTGGCCACGGTTACGGTCACGGATAGCAAAAAGGGCGTTTTGGCGGGCGAACAGCTTAAAGATTTGCTCAAAATTTTGCGCGATGTGGAAGAGGTTTTGGCTACCTTAGAAGTAAAGAATATTACCTTTAAAGACTTCCAAGCCTTCTTGGCTGAGGGCCGTGTGCCGGTGTACCGCATTCCTCTGCAAAGCGGCGGCTTCCGCTATTTCTTTGATGAGGCGGAATACCGCGCCTACGCAGAAGATTATGCGTTAGAGAAAAAAGAGGAACTCACGGCCGACGGCGTAGATGTGGCCACCTTAAGCGAAGAGTCCCTGCAGCCGGAACACCAGAGCTTGTTTGAATTTGGCAAGCTGCTCTCTTGCGAAAAGAAACTGGAAGCATACGGCTACACCTTTGCCCAGTAC